>JAFGEV010000081.1 GCA_016931385.1 Prolixibacteraceae bacterium | reverse complement strand
GGTGAGCCTTTTACCTTTAGCTTTGAAAGATTTGATTCCAATGAATTCTGCGACCTCAATAATTTCGTTTTCCCGGTCGCTGTTTTTTCCCCCAAATTCGATTTCAAGGCGGGGGTAATGCACCCAGGTAATGCTTATCAGTTTGTTTTCAGGATTTTCGCCAATAAAATTCTGGGTTTTATTTGTAGGGATTTCTTCGTCAATCTGGAAACGTTTAACGTAGTAGAACTGCTGCTCGTTGTCCCAGTAAACAACGCTTAATGTTTTTAAAGGATTGAACTTTTCAATGATCAGCAGGTCATCGGCAAAGTGGTTCGAAAGGTCGAAGTTATAGAGTTCGAATTCGCCCGATTTTGTTATGACAAGCAGCCTGTCTTCGCCCTGGAATTCGCCAAGGAAATTACCACGTTTGTCGGCATTGAGCCTTTTCACATCGGGGTCGAACCATATTTTCCGGCCACCAAGGGTCGAAGCGCCTTTTTCTTTCAGGGCGACTTTGTGTACTTCGTTTTTAGTAACAAGGTTGCCCATCGATGCCCGGCCTTTTATTGCAAGTTCGCCCATATCGATTTCGAAAAACAATTTTTTTAATCGGGGTTTTGGCTTCAGGGTTATTTTGAGCACTTCGGCTTCACCATTCGGGTTCGCGCTGAAGTAAAGTATCCTGGAACCATTGGTGCCCTGTGTAAGGTTATATTCCTTGTCGCGTGTAACTCCGGTAACCGAAAAGCGTTTCATATACGTGGCGCCTGCCTTGCCATCGCGGTAAACCACGTTGTATATGGTACGTTTGTCGTCTTTCTTGAAAACGGAGATGTATTGAATGTTTTTTCCAATGAAAGCTTTTTCAGAAACCTTTGTAACAAAGTATGTACCGTCTTTCCTGAAAACGATGATGTCGTCGATATCTGAACAATCGCACAGGTATTCGGCTTTTTTCAGTCCCGTTCCCATGAACCCTTCTTCGTAGTCGACATAGAGTTTTTCATTGGCTACCACAACTTTTGTGGCCACGATGTTTTCAAAACTTCGGATCTCGGTTTTTCGTTCGCGAATGGCCCCATACTTGCTCTTTATCCTTTTATAGTAAGCAATTGTATATTTGATTATATTCTCGATGTTGCTGATAATCTCAGCTATTTCGTCTTCAATCGAAAGGATGTTCTCATTGGCTTTATCTTTGTTGAACTTCAGGATGCGGGCCATTTTTATTTCCATCAGCCTAAGGATGTCGTCGCGGGTGATTTCCCTTTTAAAAAGGTTTTTGAACGGGATTAGCCTTTTATCGACATGGGCAACGGCCTCGTCCATGTTTTTGCTGTTTTCAAATTCCTTGTCCTTGTAGATCCGTTCTTCGATGAAGATTTTTTCAAGCGAGGAAAAATGCCACATCTCTTCCAGTTCCGACTTGCGGATTTCAAGTTCGAGTTTTAACAACTCAACGGTTTGATCGGTATTTTTCCTCAGAATTTCACTAACGCCGATAAACCGGGGTTTGTCGTTTTCAATAATGCATGTATTGGGCGAGATAGGAGTTTCACATTCGGTAAATGCGTAAAGGGCATCGATGGTTTTATCGCTCGAAACGCCTGGTGCAAGGTGGATCAGTATTTCAACTTTATCGGCGGTGTTATCGTCGATTTTCTTGATCTTGATTTTTCCTTTTTCATTGGCTTTAATAATTGATTCGATAATGCCGGAAGTATTTTTGCCAAAAGGTATTTCAGTAATTACAAGGGTCTTGTTGTCCATTTTTTCAATCCGTGCCCTGACCCGGATGTTGCCTCCCCTTTGTCCGTCGTTGTATCTCGATACATCGGCAAGCCCGCCGGTAGGAAAATCGGGGAAAAGTTCGAAAGGTTCCCCTTTTAGGTGGTTGATAGAAGCATCGATCAGTTCGTTAAAGTTGTGGGGAAGCACTTTGGATGAAAGCCCTACGGCAATGCCTTCAACACCCTGTGCCAGCAAGAGGGGGAATTTTACGGGCAGGGTAACCGGTTCTTTTTTACGGCCGTCGTACGAAAGTTGCCAGATAGTTGTTTTGGGGTTGAAAACCACTTCGAGCGCAAATTTCGACAGCCTTGCCTCGATATACCGGGGAGCAGCGGCGCCATCGCCGGTGAGGATGTTGCCCCAGTTTCCCTGTGTTTCAATCAGCAGGTCCTTTTGACCAAGCTGTACAAGGGCATCACCAATAGAGGCATCGCCATGAGGGTGGTACTGCATGGTTTGCCCAATTATATTGGCCACTTTGTTAAAACGCCCGTCGTCCATTTCTTTCATGGCATGCATGATCCTTCGCTGTACAGGCTTGAATCCATCGTTCACATACGGAACGGCCCTTTCGAGGATTACATACGAGGCATAATCGAGAAACCATGACTGGAACATGCCCGGAAGGTGTTTTAGCTCAAACCTGGTTTCGGTGTATTGCTCTTCTTCCTGGTTGCTTTCCGGGTTTATATTCTGTTCTTCACTGTTCATTTTCAATAGTAAATAAATGAATAATGGCGCATTATTTATGGGTTCAGCTTATTTCGTCTTTCTCAACCACGAGGTTTTCAATAATAAATTCCTGCCTGTCGGGTGTGTTTTTGCCCATATAAAATTCAAGAAGTTGTTTTACCGAATCGCCTTTTTGGTACATCACCGGTTCAAGCCGCATTTCTTCACCAATGAACACCTTAAATTCGTCGGGCGAAATTTCACCAAGCCCTTTAAACCTGGTAATTTCGGGTTTAGCCCCAAGTTTTTTAATGGCTGCCTGTTTTTCTTCTTCCGAATAACAATAGTAAGTTTTTCGTTTATTTCTTACCCTGAAAAGCGGTGTTTGCAAAATATGAAGGTGCCCTTTTCTAACCAGTTCAGGGAAGAACTGAAGGAAAAAGGTGAGCAGCAATAACCTGATATGCATACCGTCAACATCGGCATCGGTTGCAACAATCACTTTGTTGTAGCGCAGGTCGTCGAGGCCTTCTTCAATGTCAAGGGCAGCCTGCAGCAGGTTGAATTCCTCGTTTTCGTAAACAACTTTCTTTGTGAGCCCGTATGAATT
>JAFGEV010000436.1 GCA_016931385.1 Prolixibacteraceae bacterium | reverse complement strand
TTTTGACAGGGTATAACTAAGCCAGCCCGTAAAGCGTCCTTTGTTTTTTTGCAAATAAAATTCAATTCCTTTTGATGTACCTGTGCCCCCGGTTTCAAGTTTCGACTGCCAGTTATCGGTGCCTGAAAAGAACGAAGCCCCGTCTTTGTAGGCAATCATATTTTCAAGGTATTTGTAATAACCTTCGATACTAATTTCATACATATCGTTGCAAATTGTTTTATATAACCCAAAAGCCACTTGTTGAGAATGCCCGGGTTTTAACTGGCTCGTAGGAGGCAGCCATAAATCGCTGGCCATGCCTGCCCCCGAATAATTTAAAAGGTGTATAGTTTGTACCATTTCGGCATAAGAAGCTTTTATGGCAAAAAGGTTTGGGATATTGTAACGAAACATTATACGGGGCTCGACCGATGGGTATGTTTCTTCTTCTACTAAAAAATAAGAATTCCGCAAACCGAGGTTTATCTCAAAATTATGAACGGGAGAATAAACCGCTTCAATAAAGAACGAAGGCTCAAGTGCTTTTATTGTTGTAAAATCAATGGTGTCGGTTGGGGTAATTTCATCCAAAGAATTGTATTCGCTTGACCCGGGAAGATACCAGTGAGAAATGAACTGGCCTCCAAACTTAAATTTTAAACCTGGTGCCGGGATGTAATCCACCTCCAGTTTTCCTGAAATATCCTGCACGTTTGAACTGTAATTGATATACAGTTTATTATAAACCGTATCGCCTCCTTCTTTGAAGTTGTATTCGCTTCCGGTAAAATAATTGTATTGGGTAGAATAGAACGTGAGGTTGGAAAATATGTTTTTACCAAACGCCCTTGTGTACTTTATTGCCCCCATTAAATTGCTCCATCTGGTCGTGTTTATGCCATAATTCTTTTCATCGGGTGTTTTTTTAATCTCTAATTCATCCCCGCCATGATAAAAACTTATCATAAGCTTATCCTTTTCCGTAAGGTCGGCGCTCACTTTGGCGCTTAAATCGTAAAAACCATAAGAAAATTTTGTGTTCATGTTTGAAGTGATCAGGTTTAGCATGTATTCAGGCCAAAACTTCCGGTAGGAGAAGAAAAATGAAGCTTTGTTCTTAATAATAGGCCCTTCGATAAATGCATTGCCCGACAAAAGGCCTAATCCCACTTCTCCATGGAAACGGCTTTTATCGCCCTCTTTCATCCTGATGTCAAGAACCGATGACAGCCTTCCTCCATAGCGGGCAGGGAAAGCCCCTTTATAAAGTTCAAAATCCTTTATCGTGTTATTGTCAAAAACTGAGATCATGTTACCGGCGTGGTTCACGTAATACAAGGGGACATCGTCCAGAAGGATAAGGTTCTGGTCGGCGCTGCCTCCGCGTACGTACATCCCGGCGCTGCCTTCTGTCCCTCCCTGTATGCCTGGCAAGTATTGTATTGTTTTGATCAGGTCTTCCTGAAAAAGCTGGGGCAAATATTGTATCTCTTTCATCGAGAGTTTCATCATGCTCATGGTTGGGGTTTCTTCAACTTTCCGTTTAGATGTTATTTCAATTTCTTCAATTTCAATTCCAGGCACAAGCATAAAAATTAACTGTTGTTTACTGTTGCTAATATCCCAATATCCAGTTTTATAACCGATGAATGAAATAACCATGCGGTTTTTCGAAATTTCTTCTGGCATTTTCAGGGAAAAAAAACCGTAGCTGTTCGTAGTTGTACCAAGCTGTGTTTTTTCAATGTAAACGCTTGCCCCGATAAGTGGCTCGAGCGAAACTGAATCTTTAACAAACCCCGATACGACTAAATCCCCAGCAAAAGCCGTGTTCAGGATAAATACGAATAGAAAAAGAATACGGATCTTATTATTCATTTCTTGGTGTTTCATTTATTTTCATGGTGTAGTAAAAAGCAGCGTGCCGAATACCCGGCGAAAATTCCTAAACCATTTGTAATATTTGAATACATTGGGACAGGTTCAATTGGATTCCATAAAGCATATCCTGATGCATTATGCCTGATTTCCTGTTTTCTGTATTTATATAAGGTTTCGCTAATACCAGCAATATGAAAAGCTGTATTCCATTCAACAGAATCATGGTTAATATCAAAAGTTGTGTTCACTTTAAATTCGAAACTCCTTCCATCAATCAATTCATCGTTAAGAAGCAAAGGCCCATGGTAATAATTTTGATCTCCCTCTTTTACGATAATTGGATCATCACTCTCCAATGCTCTAATTATAAATGAAGTTTCATAACTACTTAAATCAAAACATATCATTTCATAAAAATTCTTTGTATTTAAAGGGTCATTTAATGTTATATAAATATCATGGTACCGGTAATTAGGAAGGTCAATATCATACTTATCGGTCGAAATCAGGTACACGTTTTTAATGTCAGGCGGTACTGGTAACGAATCAACTGCTGAGAGAGTTTTATATCCAGGAACATCAACAGATAAAATATATGTTTCATTGTATTTTGGATAATATGTAGTATCAAAATAATACCCGTTTCCCTGGTAGGCCAGTTCTTTTTCGGTATTGCTGTTTTGGGCTTTTATGGTAACTACAGCATCGAAAACGAAATGATCCAACGTGTCTCCATAAAAAGTTGATTTTGCAACCAGCACTTTAAAATAGTTGACGTCAGTAAAAAGGCAATTAACAGCTATGACATCTTCAACATCTTCCAGATCGAGTGTTACTTCCTTAGTGCAACTTATTACTAACACGAATAATATAATTAAAATAAAAGATTTCATTCTAATCGTATTTATAAGTTTAAAGTGTTAACCTCCAAGGTCACAGGTTAACACTTTAAATTATTTAACCTGTATGTTTTTTTTTGAAATTATTTTAATTACAAGATAAATTTGCTGATTTTGAAACATAGTCAGTGCTCGTGCTTTTGGCTGCAAAATGTTCCGTTACGTCATAATAATCCAAACAGATAAAAGATCCTTCATAAATAGTATGCTGTATATAACTTCCACCTTCATCCTCATGACACCAAAAAGATGCGGGATATTCAGTGTCAGCATCATTTTGTAAGCTATAACTAACCTCCGGGTTTGTATCATAAATCCACATTTCAATACCCGTACCATCTACTCGCTGATGTTCAGTGATTAAAATGTTATAAACAATATATTTGCTATATCTGATTCTGTATTTTGTATGACCCTGATCCAATTCATTATTGAAAATCCAATTTGTAGTTGCAGCAGAACAAACAGATTGTACGGATTTTAGATTAGCATCCTTATGGAATAACCATGAAATGTCATCATTAAAGTCAAAGACTAATTCTTCATTTGCTAAAGAACTTTTTAAATTACAATTACCAATATCAATTTTACGGACAACAGCCTTTTCTCTATCAAAATTGAGCTTAAAATAGTATCCCTCAATTATAATTTCATTACTAGGGTTAAGCAATGTTGAAAAGGTCGGCCCAATTTCTTTAACCAGTTCAGCATTATTCTCAACACCTTGTTATAACGTAATGAGGAGTAGTTCAAAGCTTTTTCCCATCGGTTTAAATCACTCTCGCTCATTGTTGACAACGATTTAATGGTATTGGAATACGCCTCGACAGACTCGAAATTCAGGATTCCTTCCTGAACTGTAATACCCTCTTCAATTTGAATTGGAGAGATATCTGAAAAAACTGACTCTTTTTGACAAGAGTTTACGATCATCATCCCTGCTATAATCAGGAAAAGCATAACAATAAATTTAAAATTTTTCATAGTTTTGTTTTTCAAAGGAAGCAAACGGGTTAGCCGCCAAAGCATCGACCCGAATGCTTCTGGTTAATATTAAAATTGGGCGATGAGTTTTCAT
>JAFGEV010000435.1 GCA_016931385.1 Prolixibacteraceae bacterium | reverse complement strand
AGGTTGAGGTTGAGGTTGAGGTTGAGGTTAAGGTTGAGGTTGTAAGGTTCTCATGGTTATCCGCTTCGTGTTGTCATTGTTTTTTTAATTTGAGAACAATGAGAACAATGAGAACAATGAGAACAATGAGAACTATACCTTCTGCTATTGCGTAATTATATCAGGGCTTTTATGAACTTCCAACTAAATCGTGAATAACAATCGATGCGATATGGCAGCCAAAAACCGGGGGCATGTAGGAAATGGTACCCACGGTCGATTTTTTATTTTGCCCTTCGTCGGGGATGACGGCTCCATCGGGCACTTCTTCGGGAGAAAAAACAACTGTGAAGCCTTTTTTAATGCCAAGTTTCGAGAGCCTCTTGCGAAGCATTTTTGCCAGCTTACAATTATACGATTTCGAAATATCGACCGATTTTACCAGTTCAGGATTAAGCTTGCCGCCCGAACCCATCGAACTGACAATTTTCAAGCCTTTTTGTAGTGAATGATAGATAAGGAAAACCTTAGGCGAGAGTGTATCAATGGCATCTACAACATAGTCGAAATTTCCGTCGAGAATCTCAATCATCCTTTCGTCGCGGATAAATTCGGTTATGATGTCAAGCTCAATACCGGGATTTATATCACGGAAACGTTCGGCAAGAATTTCAGTTTTATGTTGCCCGATACGGCTTAAAGTTGCGGGCAACTGGCGGTTAAGGTTGGTCAGTTCAACTGTGTCGCCATCAACGAGTGTGAGCTTTCCAATGCCGGCTCTGCAAAGCATTTCAGCAGCATAAGCACCCACGCCGCCAAGCCCTGCAACCAGCACGTGGGCTTTTTTCAAACGAATAAGCTTTTCTTCACCCAGCAAGAGTTGTGTCCGTTCAAGCCAGTCCATAACCTGTAAGTTCGTTAAAATTTTTCTTCACCTGCAGAATTAAATCAGCCAGTTTTATATTCAGTATTTCAGAGGCGCGAAAGTAAACATCGATAATGGAAATATCATCGTCATCGGTTTCGAAAAACAAATTTTCAATTGGGATTGTTGGTAAAACTTCAACCATTTTAGATTTGCCTGAAAGGATCGATTTGCCAAAAGAGAGGTAACAATTGTGTCTGATAAGTTTACCGGCTTCGAATGAATTTCCGTTGAAACCGTGAATGATCATTTTTGGCAGGGACTTTGTTTTTTTAAAAATATGCAGCAAGTCGGAATAAGCCCTTACACAATGAACTATCAGGGGTTTTGAATGAAGAACAGCTTTCTGGAGATGAAGCATGAAAACTTCGATCTGCCAGTCGATTGATGTAGGTATTGCACGGTCGAGGCCACATTCCCCAATGGCTAAAAGATTTTTCGATGAAAGAACCTGGTCAAGGCTATTTTCAATTTCTTCAATTGGTATGTTGCCAATATCCCAGGGGTGCCACCCTGCTGAGAAACGATTATCGTCAGGGGCTTCGTTAATAGGGAGCTGGTAATTAAGCAACGAAAAAACCCCGGTTTCTTTCGTTGAAAATTTGTGCGTATGGACGTCAATGTATTCAGTCATGAAACAATAAAATAGGGATTGAAATTACATTTTTCCTGATTACCTGACAAAAGTTATGTCAATACCATTGTTATTCTTTCTGAAATGGTCTAATTTCAATAAAAAATTGGTTATGGATTTATCTGATTTTAATTTTTTGATCGAAACAGACAAAAGCAAAACTAACCGCCGCCTTGTTATTGCGAACGGAACCGATACCCATTCGATAGAAGCAGCGCACAGCGCTCATAAAATGAAACTGGTTGAAGTATGCATTACGGGCAAAAAAGATGACATCATCAGAAGTTGCCGGAAATTAAGCATAACAACCGATTGGTTTAAATTGGTGCATTGTGGCAATCAGGAAACAGCCATTGAACAGGCCGTTGAAATGTGCCGTTCAGGAGATGCCGATTTAATCATGAAAGGTTTGCTGAACACCGACCATTTTATGCGGGCGCTGTTAAACAAACAAAGTGGTTTATTACCTCCGGGAACATTATTGTCGCATGTTACGGTCATTCAAAACAGCAATTACCCAAAACCCATACTGGTAAGCGATGTGGCTATTATTCCTCAGCCAACGCTTGATCAGAAGGCCATCATTACCGGCTACCTTATCGATGTTGCCCACAAAATTGGCATTCCTGAACCAAAGGTTGCTTTTATAGCGGCAACCGAACAGATTATCCCCAAAATGCAGGCTACCATCGATGCTTTTGAACTGAAACGCATGTGGGAGGATGGACAGTTTCCCGGTTCGGTTTGTGACGGCCCCATGGGTTTGGACCTTGCCATTGATGAAGAATCGGTAAAGATTAAGAAGTTTGAATCACCTGTTGCGGGCCAGGCCGATTGCCTTTTGTTCCCAAACATCGAAACAGGCAACGTATTTTATAAAACGAACACAAAATTGTGCCGTGCGCAAACGGCCGCCATTTTGATGGGTACCTCTGTGCCTGCCGTCTTGTCGTCGAGGGGCGATAGCATGGAAACAAAATTAAACTCGATAGCGCTGGCTGCCAAAATTGGATAAAACGATGAGCGATTCTCCGAAAATACTGGTTATCAATCCCGGGTCGACATCGACAAAAATTGCCGTTTTTCAGGATGAAACCTGTATTATGGAGAATACCATCAGGCACTACCTTGACGAACTGGTGCATTACCCAACCATTATTTCACAATACGAATTCAGAAAAGATTTGATTGAAGGAACCCTCGAAATGGAGGGCATTCAACTTCAGGATATAAAAATTATCATGGGGCGGGGCGGCTTAACGTACCCACTCGAATCGGGCGTTTACGAGGTTGACGACCGCATGCTTACACATGTGAGGAAAGGTGTGTTGGGGCAGCATGCATCGAACCTGGGGCCTGTTTTGGCGCATTCAATTGCTAAGGAAATACCCGGGGCCAAAGCATACATTGCCGACCCTGTAGTGACCGATGAACTTGAACCTGTAGCCCGCGTATCGGGGCATCCTCGTTTTGAACGCCGTTCAATCTTTCACGCGCTTAACCAAAAAGCCGTGGCACGTATGTATGCCCGGTCGGTTTCAAAAAAATATAGTGAGTTAAACCTGATAGTTGTTCACATGGGAGGAGGAGTATCGGTGGGCGCTCATTTCGATGGCCGCGTTATTGATGTTAACAATGCCCTTGATGGCGAAGGCCCCTTTAGCCCCGAACGCAGCGGGACTTTGCCTGCCGGGCAGTT
>JAFGEV010000434.1 GCA_016931385.1 Prolixibacteraceae bacterium | reverse complement strand
AGGTTGAGGTTGAGGTTGAGGTTGAGGTTGAGGTTGAGGTTGAGGTTAACGTCTTCACTAAAAGTTGCTGCGATCAAAGAAGGTTTCCCGGTAAACCGGGACTGCTCCTATGTCGCAGAAGGTTGAGGTTGAGGTTGAGGTTGAGGTTGAGGTTAACGTCTTCACTAAAAGTTGCTGCGATCAAAGAAGGTTTCCCGGTAAACCAGTACTGCTCCTATGTCGCAGAAGGTTGAGGTTGAGGTTGAGGTTGAGGTTGGTGTACAATTTCTATTGCTTCCAATTGCCTTCAACCGCTTCCAATTGTTTTCTACTGTTTTCTATTGCCTTCAACTTCCTCAAATTGTTATCTTCTGCTTCCTACTCAAAGTAATGAATGTACCAGTTTTCTTCATTCATCAGCAGGTTGTAAATGTAATCACGTTGACCGGCCGGATATTTTTTTGAAACGCGCGATGCCAGGTACGAGGGGTCGTTACGGCGCTTGGCCACACGCATAAGGTCGTAAAAACGTTCCCCTTCGAAGGCCAGTTCCCTTGCCCTTTCGTCCATGATCTGATCTTCGAGCCTTTGTTGTTTTGCGACAAGGTTACCGCTAAGGTTCCTCCAGCCAATCACTTCATTGGTGAAAGGGTCAAACAAAAAAACGATGTTTTGTATCTCAAAGCCTGGCAGGCCAACCCTGCCCCTTACTCCCAACTGGGTACGGTTTGTAGCAATATCGTAATAGCTGCCGTCGTTGATAATTTTAAGCGCTTTTAAAGTATTTGAAGTTATATTGCCGCTGGCGTCTCTGAAATTCAGCCAGGTATATATTTCGCCCAGATACAGATTCACACTAGCTGCCCTGTAAATAATAAAATTGGGATCCTGATCAAATCTATCCCTTCCTACTGAATACTTGTAAACGATAGTATCGACATTTTCCATGATTGTTTCCACGCTGCGATCTTCCTCATTCATTTTATGCTCAAGCATCTGCAGGTATTCATTGCCATCGATGTAATCGAGGTTTTTCACATATAAATAAGATGTACCATACCCACGGTAAAAATCACTTGGAATGCCCGGGTTTATTGTTTCAGTTTCTTCAAGGTCATCGTAATTATAACTTATTATTGCACCACGCCACTGGGTTTCCCACTTATGAACACATTCCCTTGTGGGCTTTAACATATACTCGTTTGGCGCCCAGGGTTCAAATAATTTCTGGAGGCCGTTTTGTTGTTGATTAGCCTTATTAAACCAAAGGGTAAAAATATGCTCTCGGCTGTCGATATAATCAAAAATATTACCCCAGTAATTTCCTGCAAATGCACTGGTAAGCTGAAACTGGTCATTATTGGTCCCGTTATTTACAACGGTTTCAAAATGTAGGGCGCTTTGGGTAATGTCTCCAAGCGTAAGGTACATTTGCCCCAGCAGGGTATGATAGCTCCACCTGCTCCAGATAGTGACTTCCCATGTATTATCGTCGTTCTCGATGTAATGGTTAACACCAACAGCTTTAACTTTGGTTTCAAGCTCGTCGGTAAAATAACGAATAACCCTCTCAAGGTCGAAATATTTCTTTTCGAGGGTCACAACAACAGGCTCAGGAATCGTATCATTTCTATACCCGTCGATACTATAGTGAATAACTAAACTGTCGGTATAAGTCCCTGGGGAGTTTATATATTCTTCAATGTCTTCGATGGTCGAAAGCCTTTGGTCGATAAAAGGTACTTTACCATAAATGCGTGCTGCATTAAAATAAGCCCATGCCCTCATACAAAGTGCTTCACCGTAAAGCCGGTCATAGTTATTAATTTCTTTCTCCTTGTTGGTTACATCGGGTTTTTCGTTTTCAATGATCGTTATAAACCGGTTTGTTGCAGCAATGAGTTTGAAGAAATTCTCAGGCGAGGCATATTTGTTCGCTTTCGATACGTTGAAGTTGTAAATCTCCATTAAATCGGCATCAGCATTGCTGGTAACTGTAAGCAAATCGCCGCGCAGTTCACCTAACACCACCAGTTGTTCAACCAATCCCTGCTGAAGAGAATACAGTCCGAGAATGGCAGACCGATACTCATACCAGTCAGAATATAGCTGGTCTTCGGTAACAGTAATGTCCTGATCGGGGTTAAAAAATTCTTCACACGAGGAGAAAGTCCCAATCATAAAAAAGAGGAGGATGAACTTTATGAAAACTGCATTTATTTTATTCATGATCAATGCTATTATAATCCTAATTTAATGCCCACTAAAAATTGCCTTGCATGTGGCGCCATTCCATAATCGACACCTTGTTCGTTTAAACGGTATGAATATGCAAACTCAGGGTCGTACCCCAGGTATTTCGAAAAAGTTAACAGGTTAGAAGCCGATATATAAAATTCGGCATTCTTAAATAATAAAAACTCCTTTGGAATTTTATAACTCAACGAAACGTTCTTCAATCTCAGGTATGAACCGTCCTCAATCCAGCGCGACGAAAAAGCGCTGTTTCCAACCGGGTCGCCCCAAAGAGCCCGGGGCACATCGGTAACCTGTCCATCGTATTGCCAGCGGTTAAGCATGTTCGTACTCTGGTTTGCAAAACCGGTCATCGACTCGTTCTTGTAACGTAAATAGTTAAAAACCTCGTTGCCTGTTACAAAATTCACAAAAGCGCTAAGGGTCCAGTTCCTGTATCGGAATGTGTTGGTAAGCCCGCCTATCATCTCGGGGAAAGGTGAACCAATCACAACCTTATCGTAATCATTAATTATTTTATCAGGTTCTCCATTGGGGCCTGAAATATCTTCATAAATGGCATCGCCACCCCTGTAAGCAATACCTTTTTCATTTACCAGCCCAGCTTCTACAGCTTCATCGGATGTTGAATACACACCGAGGAAACGAAACCCATAGAAACTACTGGCTGCTTCACCAACAATTTGAGCAACCTCGTAATGGCCGTTAATATCTGTAATATATTCATCGTTAGAGATTTCAACAATTTTGTTTGTAGCCTGTGAAACATTTGCTTCAATATCCCACTTGAAATTTTTCCCGTTAACGATCCTTAGGAACATGAATGCATCCCAACCTGTATTGCTCATTTTGCCTGCATTTTCAGGACGATAATCATATCCCAGGTATGCTTCAAGCGGCATATAAACCAGCATGTTGCTTACATTGGTCTGAAATACATCAATATTAACCCTGAAACGATTGCCCCATAAAGCAATATCAACTCCTGCATTCAATTGGTCGACGAACTCATAAGTAAGTTTATAATTAGGCATTGTAACCGGAACCAAGCCTGTTGATTCGCGGTATTGCAGTGTGCGGTAATAATTTGTGGCGCTCGATTCACCAACGTCGTCATTTCCGGTTCGGCCTGCTGAAACCCTTAATTTAAGTTCATCAATCCAGTGGGCGCTGTTCATGAAACGTTCATTCGAAATCCTCCAGCCTAAACCTGCCGAATAAAACAGCCCGAAAGGCTGGCCAAACATATTTAAAGTTTCTGCTGCTTCACTTCCAATCCGTGACGATCCATCGAGCGAAACAGTACCTGTAAAGAGGTATTTATCCTGATATGTATACGATACTTTTTCATACAACGACAACCAGTTCCAGTTCCGGTTTTGTCCACCTATTTCCCTTAAATCGTTAATACCGTCCTGAAGCATGCGGTACTCGTCATTCTGATGGGCATTTTTAGCAACACCCCAATCGTACTGAAACTGATTGGTCATTACATTCACCCCGGTTGTTGAATTAATCACATGGTCGTTGCCGATTTTTGTATCATATACCAGCATCGAGTTGTTTGAAAACCCGTCGAAAGTGTTGGTTGATGCTTTGGCAACATTGTGTGCTTCCTGGTCGTAGTATAACTCCATACCTTTGTTCGGCATGAATAATTTTTCTTTCAGTGAATTATAGATTATGCCTACGTTTGTGCGGAAAAAAAGTTTTTTTGAAAAATCGATTTCGAATCCTAATGTAGTATTGATGTGGTAATTGCGGCTACTGGCTTCAAAGTTTTCAATTGTAGCCAGCGGGTTGCTTACCCCAAACTCGTCAACTTCGGAAAGCATGGTCGTTTCCAAATCATCGGCATCGTACTGATAGGGATTCAGCAACGGTGATTTGGCAAGGCTCGTAAGAATAGGGCTTGTTCCCTTAATAACTGCCGATTCTTTCAAATCGGATTCACTGGTATTGAACGAAACTGAAGCATTCATCCTTAACCATGTAAAAATATTCACAAGGCTTACAAACCTAAGGTTGTAACCATCGTAACGTGTATTGCGGATGATCCCGTTATTGTTATAATATCCGAAAGACAAGCCATAGCGTGCAATCTCGTCACCACCTTTAACCTTAATATTTAGGTTGGTAAATGCAGCATTGTCAAAAACAAGTTGCTGCCAGTCGGTATCATGCTGATAGTCGATATAACGGTCATCATCGGGTTGCAGAAAGAGGTTTGGAAAAATCTCTTCAATATCTTCTTCAATAATTCCTGATGAATAGATCATTTCCTTCGCAAGGGTTTTATGCTGAATGGCATTTAACTGCGGAATGTATCTTTCGGGTTTTAACGATAGCCCACGCCGGATATCAATTTCAAAAGAGGTTTCGGTAGCGCTGGGGTCAAGGGTTTCGATCATAATCAGCCCGTTCGATGCTTTTGAGCCATAAGCCGCTGAATAAACAACATCTTTCATAATTGTTGCATTTGAAATATCGAGCGGGTTTATTGCAATAAGCGGGTTATAATTATACCCGTTTATTACTGATCCAAAAATACCTGTCGACTCCATAATCGCTCCATCAACTACATAAAGAGGTTGGGTTGTTGCATTCAGCGAGTTGATTCCCCTGATAAATGTAACCGAACCACTGGCAGGGTCACCCGACTGGTTGATCACATGCATACCTGCAATATGTCCCTGCATATACCTGTCGATAGAAGGCACAATGCTATGCTGCACGTTGTCGAGGTTAAGGTCTGAAAACGATGATGCCACATTTTTTATAGGAACTGGCTGGCTTAGCAGCATTACTTCATCTTCGCCGCTGGTAATATCGATAGGCGTAACCACAATGGTTAGCTGTACCCGATTGTCGATAAAAATCCTTTTTCGCTTATAATCGGCTGCGGGAGCAACATTTAACCATTGGTCTCCGTTTTGTGCCATCACCGAAAACTCACCCGACTCATTTGTGAAAGCTGGCATATCACGAGATCCTTCAACACTAACCGAAACATTTGAAACAGGTTTATTTTCGGGAGATACTATAATCCCTTTAACCTGAATTGAGTCCTGCGCAGATGAAGATAAAAGGCCCGTTAGCACAAATGCTGCAAATAAAAAAACGCGTTTAGCAAGCCGATTCTTTCGTATATGATTCATTCCTGAACGTATTATCGTATTGTTGTTCATTTTTTCTTTACGGATTTTTTGTTATCGTATTAACCTTCGCCTCTGATACCAGTTCGAAGTAATCGAGGAACAAGGCGCTCCCCCTGATATTTGCCGGGCCCCTGTAATCAAACCTGACCCTTACCTTTCCATATTCAGTAATGTTATCTACCCAGAAGTCGAATTTTATAAAGCGGCCAACCTTAACATGGCTAACACCATCCACAGCGCTTGGCACAACACCCCTTAACCTGGTAAATTCATAATAGTCGATTGTTTTGAGCAATTTGTCATTTACATAAATATCATAAATACCGCCATAGTCCATATGGGTCCTGATAAGCATCAGGTAGCGACGTGGAAAAACCGGTTCAGTTTCAAATTCTATGGTAAATTGTCCCGTGTAGTTATCAGGGAAGTTAACAATCATGATCGAATCGTTCGAAGTGCCCGTTATATGTTGTGCCTCGGGCACAAAAGTCTGATCACTATTGATTACCGTCACAATGCTATCGTTCCATGTATAGCGGTCTTTTCCAATGGTTCGAAGGAACTTCTCCCCTTCACTGCGCATAGGGGTTTCAAACAGGGTATCGGGCACACTAAACCTGCTGTAATTGTATGCGTATCCGTTGCTGCAAATGGTTTTTTCAACAGGCTGGTAATTAATAAAGGCGCTGTCGCCCAGAATATTTTTCACCGAATCGCGAGCAAACGCTCCGGGTTCGAGTAAGTTCGGGAACAAGCCACTATGAATAAGGTGTGGTATCAAAACATCCTGTTGCCACTCCTCAGGAATATCTTCGGCGCTGTTGCCAATCCCCAGTTTGGTTGCCATTTCGGCAAGTCCGTTGTTATACAAATCTTCTTTCGGAAAAACGAGGGTAGCTGTTTTAACCCTGAATTCCTCCGATACTTCAAAATATTCTTCTTCAAACAGGTTTATCACAGTTATAACCGAATCGTAAATTGTATTTCCCTCTTCGTCGAAGCCTAGTGGCTTACTCAGTTCCTTATCGAGAGCAATTGAATCTTTATCGTCGATGTATGTTTTCAGTGCAGGGATATACATCGAGATGTACTCATATAAACTCGGTTTTGGCAAAGCCACCTCGTCGATTATGAAATAACGCCCGTCTTTATATAATGGGCTGGTATAAGTAATGGGAATATTGTCGAAAAGGTATTCCCCGTTTTTTCTTTCGAACTGTGCAAATTTCAACCTTAAAGTCTGGATTTTTTTTGCACTTTTAACGTTAACCGGGTTAAGGAAATGTTTGAGAATATGATAGGTCAACACTGTAGTATCAACAACGTTACCTGCCTGGAAAGAAGCAAATGCATCATTATCGGGGACAAACAATGTGAAAACATCGTTGTAATTGAACAAGGTATCGAGCCTGAATTGTTCCATAAACGCCACAAATGAAGATGCATTCGGGTCGCTTTTTATGGTTTCCCACAATTGCTGGTCAACAGTTTCGGGAATGTCGTTATAATGATTTTCCCAGTATTCTTCGCACCCTGTAAAGAAAGCTGTTGCCAGTGCAATAATTATAAAAATATATCTCTTCATTCTCATCAACTTTAATCTTCTTTTTCAAAAATGACCACATCCCAGATAAAAATTCCGGGAATTAACGATTGAACAGTAATATCGTGACTGCTATATTCCAGGAAAGTAACTTCGCCCAAAACATGTTCATAATAAGGCCAGTTAACCGATCCGGATGAAGTCAGGTCTATCAGCCCCCCGATTTTCACGCCATCGAGGTATACTTCAACAAGGGCATTCTGTGAATTGTATGAATGTGCCCTTAATCGCATTTCGTAAGTTCCCGGCGCGAGAGGCGATATCTTATAGTTTATCGAAAAATCACCGTCAATCCGCAAGTAGTCACGGTTCCATGCCTGCTCATCTTCATCGTCCGATTTCACAAAATATATTTCATCTACTTTACCTGTCCATGATATTGATGAAAGCAACGACTGGTCTTCAACCACAAACTCTCCACCTTCAAGACGGAACTGATAAAACAGAGGTTCTTCCCAAAACTCATAGCTTTTATCCTGGGCAGTTGCTTTTTGAGGGGTCATAACCTCGTTTATTATATGTACCGCCCCGCTTTGTGTCAGGTTATTGCTCAGATCGTAATAAAAGGTTATACGCAAAAATGAAAACGTGGTATCGTTTTCAGCCGACACCATAGTATCAGTAATTACCCTGCCCCTGTTAATGAGAAGGTCAAGTTCCATGTCGTTGATATTGACCGGGGCATTGCCATAGGTGCTGTAGTTTGTTGAAACCCGTTCAACACCGGCAAGGTCCTCCTCAAAATCGGAAAGGAACAAGCTACCGTCGAGAATATGGTAGCCAACGTAATTGTAGAGGCTGTTATAGGGATTGGTATATTCTGAATTTCCAGGGCTTAACCATTTTGCGAGATCATCGAAGCTGTTTATGCCTGAGCGTTGATATACCGAGTCGGGCTCAACAAAAAGGGTTACCGGATTAAGCGAAACAGTATCACCCTGCACTACCCTCGAAAGCACTTCATCGAAACCTGTTTGTCTGACAGCTTCGGCAAATATAGAAAACTGAGAGGTTTGTTCCAGCCACTGAAATGCTGTATAGTTAACCGGTGTTAAGGCTTTGCTGATGACATGCACCCAACCGTTCGACACTTCAATGTTCCCCTGAATTACAGGCGCCTCATTGTTAATTTTGTAATATGAACTGTCTTCACCTATTTCAAACTGAACCGTAAGATATTGACCTGTCAGGTTTAATGAAGGCAAAGCGCCAAACGGAAATTCATTGGTAATAATACCCAGGTTAACGACATGATAACGCGCCATGGATTCAACATAAGCTTTGTCGTTCAATAAGTCTTCGAATGAAGCAAAAGCTTTATTGTTGGCAATGAATTCATCAATGGCCTCATTGGTTGGCAGGAACATGGTGTAATCGTCACCATTGGGATTGTAGGCTGCCATGGTTTTGTCGAGGTTACCGGCAACCAATATCTGGTTGAACTTCGAAAATAACGAGTCGTTCTCAACAATATAGTCGTATATAGTCAACCTTTCCATATCTTCAAAACCCGGATCAATCACGGGCTCTCCTTCATCACATGAAAAAATGAAGAACATACTTGAAAATAATGCGATATAGAATATTAGTTTTCTCATTTTTCTACCGGTTATAATATGGGTTTTGTACCAAATTCAGATTTCTCTCCAACTCGTCTTTATTAATTGGCATAAACCAACCATTTGGGTTGGTTAGTTTTGAAGCGAGGATTCTTTTTTGTGTTGAAGGCACATTGCTGATAATAATCTCCACTAGCTTTTCCTTTCGGGCAAAATTGTTTCTACGTCCCATCCGAACAAGGTCGAACCAGCGTTTCCCTTCAAAGGCCAGTTCCAGCGCTCTTTCCTCAAGTATGGCATCTTCATAAGCCTGGGCTGAATTTGTTATAGAGAGCACGGGTACGCCTGCACGGTCACGTATTGTATTGATTATTTCAAGGGCTTCAACATAACGTCCCAACTGTGAAAGCGCTTCAGCTTTCATAAGCAGCACATCGGCATAACGATAAACGATCCAGTTGGCACTAAATTGATAAATACCTGAACGGGTTGTGCGCCCATCGGGCGATTGCCCCACATATTTCCAGATGGTATAGTCAGTTTCACTGTTTTTTCTGATCGATATATCTTCGCCCCTGAAAGGCTCATCGGTATATTTACGTGCGAACATATTCAGGGCTTTGGTGCTTGGATCGATGTTTCGGGCGTTTTGGTTCATCATTCCATAGAGGTCGTTCCTCTGGTATTGGCTTTCGTCAAACTGGAATTCAAAAATGCTTTCGAGGGAGTTCCCGGGATAAAAAATCTCGAACCAACGCGCACTGGGCATTATTTCAATTTTGTCGGCAAGAATTATATTATTGACATGCTCAATCACAGCCTCGTAATCGAATTGCCATAATGCAATATCGGCCAGCAATGCCTCACAAGCTTCTTTTGAAGCACGCCCTTTAATTTCCATCAGTGTAAGATAATTATCAGACAAATACTTACGGGCTTCGAGCAAGTCGTTGGTAACATATTGCAAAATGGAATCGCTGCTGGTTTTTGGAAGGTAAAAATTGGTATCGTCGGTTTCGCTGGGTTCCAATACAAACGGCACTTCATCAAAAATCCTCACCAGATAGAAATAAGCCAGGCCCCTTAGAAAATAAGCTTCCGACATAAACCCTTTTAACTGATAATCGGTAAACGTTTTGTCGATTTCCTGCACAATGGGTGCATTCTTAATTACTTCGTTACAATAATTAATTACCTCATAATAATCGGCCCAGTTGCTCAACCAGTTATCAGTATAAATATTCCCGTTCATCATGTTCCGAACGGCTTCATCGGTATTTGTATCGTCGGTTACCATATCGGCACGAACTTCCCCATGAATAAACAACAGGTTATCGAGCATTGAAAAAGAGCTGTAAGCGCCCATTAAAACGGCTTCAACATCTTCTTTTGTCTGCCAGAATTCTTCACGGGTCAAACCGCTTGGTGGCAACATCTCGAGCCAACTGTCGCACGAAAGTTGAAAAAGTGGCAGCAAGACAATGAGTATATATTTTATTTTCCGTTTCATATCTTAACTATGTTTCTTTCATTCATTATCATTAGAAAAATATCGAAGCGCTAATCGTTATCATCCGGGGTGGCGGTGTACGTGCATAATCAACGCCAATCCAGAACGGGTCGCTTGCATCCTGTCCAACTTCCGGATCCTGCCCCGAGTAATTTGTTATTGTAAGCAGTTTCCGGGCGCTAAGTGCCAGGTCGATTCGCTTCATGTACAAAAATTCACAAATATGACTGGGCACCTTGTACCCTATCTTAATGCTGTTCAATCTCAAAAAATCACCAGCTTCAACATAACGGTCGGAACCCAGGTTATTGGCCGGGTGGTTTTCATAGGCACGCGGCAGCATGTTTGGTTCATCCTGCCCTTCAACACGCCAGCGCCTCAACACCGCTTTACTTTGGTTGTTTTTATTGTCCATCCCTTCGGTTTGAATGGCAATACCATTAATGATATCGAAACCAACACGATAATGGAAATTCAACGAAATATCAAAGTCCTTGTATGTAAATGAAGTTCCAAACCCTCCGATATAATCGGGGTTCGAGTCCCCAATATAAGTTACATCGTTCAAATCGATTTTACCATCGTGGTTACGGTCTTTATATCTGGCATCGCCTCCTTTGAAAGTGTATGTTCCCATGTAGGTAAGCGGAACAGGTTCCCCGTCGGCATCGAAAATCGGATTGCCATTGGCATCGGTTGCAACCACATCAGCATCTTTTGACCAAACGCCCAGGTATTCGAAACCAAAAAATGACCCGATGGGTTCACCCTCGATGATCCGGCGTGGATATTCGCCCGGGCCTATTGAAGTGGAACTTTCATTATTGAAATTATCGGGCAATTTGGTAAACCGGTTTACATTATGCGAGGTATTGAAATAAACCGACCATATTAAATCCCTTTTACGGAGTATTTTATAATTAAGCATCAGTTCCCAGCCGTTGTTCACCATTTCACCCCCGTTAAAATACTGTAGCCCGTCGTAACCCGAAGAGGTCGGGATCAGGTAATAGTCCCATGTATTTCCTGAATTGGAAGTTCCAAATAGAATATCGGTTGTAGTTTTTGTATAAATATCTGCTTCGAGGTAAAAACGGTCTTCAAATAAATTAAGGTTTAATCCTGCATTATACGATTCAACGTTTTCCCATTTTAAGTTATCGAGTTGGATTCGGGTTGGCACGATTGCCTGATTGCCGGCATAAGTATCCGACGACTCGTATAAAGCAAACCTGGCATAAGGGCTTCCCGGAGGTCGTCCGGCTGTTCCCCAGCTAAACCTGAGTTTACTTTCACCAAGCCAGTCGGCCATTGAAAGGAAGGGTTCGCTCGAAAACCTCCACCCAAGCGAAACACCATAGAAAATACCCCAACGTTCGTTTTTTCCGAAGGCTGAATTTGCATCAGCACGGGAAATTAACTGTAACATATAACGGTCGAGCAACTTATAATTTACATTTGCAACTGCACCAAGTTCGCGTGAATCGCCAGAGCCGGAACCAATCCAGTTTATTTGCGCATTGCTTGCAGGATCCTGAATATCGACCGAAGGCGTGCGGTTGGCCTGAAGGTTCATCCATTCGTAATTCGACTGGGCAGTTACCCACGAAATTGCCCCGGATAAATCATGTACTTTGGTATCGAAAGGTGCATTAAAGGCAATTTGAGACTCCGTGCGTATCGAAGATGAAATATTGTTCGATTCCTCGGCCTTGTTTACCTGCCAGTCGAGCCAGTCAACGCCCAAAGCATTATAAGGCAAAAAGTTATTTGTCTTCGATCCGGTATACTGAAATGAGATGGTTTGCCAGAATCGTAACCAATCGGTAAATGTATACCTTACTTTAAAGGTGTTTTCCAGGGTGTTTTCTTTAACATCATTACGGCCTAAACGTCCAACAGCAACCGGGTTAAAATATGATCCTCCACCACCCTGATAACTTTGAATGGGTGTAAAATATTCTCCGGTTAGCTCACCGTTTACATCGTATTCGTATATGCTCATGTTAGGAGATTTAATGTAGGCCATCTCCCTTATATTCCTGTTATCAATCCTCAAATTTCCATCTCTTTGGCGGGTAGTGTAACTAAAAAGTATTGAAAACATGAGTTTTTTCGATAAGATGTAGTCAAGGTTTATACGGGTCGAAAACCACTGCGACCTGGTATTAATGGTTGTTCCCTTCTCATCAACATAGCTGAACGAAGCTGAATAGCGTGTTTTATCGCCCCCGCCTGCCAGCGAAAAGTAATGGTCCATGGTACTTCCAACTTGTGTAATGGCTCCAAGCCAGTCGGTATTGGCTGAATAGTTGTAAAAATCGTCGAAGTCGGGGTCGTAAGCAATTTCACGCGGCAATTCAAATGTTCCCCTGGCATTGTGCAGTTGTTCAAGCTGCAGCATTATGTATTCGTCACCGTTAAGCATGGGAACAGGATCGGGCTGGATGTTCAGGCTGTGCTTGTATTGATACTGAAACTGTACGTCGCCCATTTTTCCTTTTTTGGTTTCGATAAGCAAAACACCATCGGCCCCTTTTGAACCATATATGGCTGTTGCACCTGCATCCTTTAATACTTCGATCGATTTGATGTCCTGCAGGGCAATATTAATCAGGTTACTGATGTCTTCCTGGTCGGCTGAACTAAGGTCGATATCGCCTGTAACTTTATCTTGAGGAATACCATCGATTACAATAAGCGGCTTATTATTTCCAATGGAACTTAAACCGCGGATCACAATTTGGGAACCCGATCCAGGGTCGCCGGAAGCGCTGATGATATCGAGCCCTGAGATTTTCCCCTGGAGGGCATCGGCAGCCGAAGTAATACCCACGTCCTGCATTTCAGCCAGTTCAATTTTCACTGATGAAGAAGCTTTATCACGGTCTTCAATATTGGTTAATCCCGAACCTCCTGTACGTTCAGCTGTCACCGTAATTGCATCAATCTCGATATCGGACGATTCAAGCTGGATATTCATGGGTTTATTAAAAACGGGGTTCAAATCTTTTGAATGATACCCAATAACACTTACCTGCACTTTGTTCGTTTCTTCCTTCATTTTATAAATGAAATCGCCGTTTACATCGGTAGCTGTTCCTCCAATGATACGGTTATCGTCATCGAGTTCGGCCACTGTAGCACCAATAATGGGTTCCCCCAGGCTTTTGTCGGTTACCCTGCCCCTGATTACCTGGCTGCCCTGTGCCCAAACACCGATGTTGCAGAAAAGCATCAATGCAAGAAAGAGAGTAATTGAATTTTGTAATCGTTTCATTATATTAAAAAACCTTAGGTTCGAAATTTATTCTTGTTTGGTTATTTCACTTCAAGTTCTTCGAAAAGCAAAGCTTTGTCGACTGCATGTACAACACCGGTTGTAATTATATTCGGGTAATTGGTTTCAACCCCTGGCTGGTTCAAGCCACGTGTTGTGATCATGTTTACATTATCCGATTCAACTAAAAGCCTGTTATAAATGTTTCCTTCTTTATCAGGGATTGTAATGATATCGGGATATGTTTCAATGAATATTTCATTGTTGTATGCTGCGCTGCTTTGAGTAGCAGGCACCTCGCGGAGGGTTTTATAATAGCGTGAACCTAACTTTCCGTCGGTAAATATCAGGTCACCAACAATAAAATGCAGTTTCAGAAAATCAATCAACTCATCGCCCTCGAGCGAAGAGGCATTTGCAGCCTCAAGGGCTTCATTCGTCGGAGCAAAAACGGTATACAACGAATTATCTGAAAGAAATGTATACTTGTACCCTTTCTCATCGGCAAGCCCTGCCTTTTTAAGCAGGCCATGAAAACCCGTGAAATTTGACGAAATAAGTATGTAAATATTTGTTGTTGAAAAACTGAACCACGCATTTACCGAATAGGTAACCCCGTTATCGGCATTGTTGCTGATTTGAGATGGAACCACTACTACTTCGTTTCCGCTATTATAACCATTAATCGATGGCCTTGTTCCACTAACAGTGCCGGTAATATTGTCCCAAACCAAATGGTTTCCGGCAAGGGTTTTCAGAAACTCAATGTGGGCTACTCCTTTGGGTGTTTCAACTGCAACCTGATTAAGCAACAAAAAACGGATATCGTTTTCACTCATATAATATGTACGTGGAACCTCGCCTTTTTGTATAGCGGTAAAACTCTCACTTTCCCTGCCGTTGATTCTCGAATAATGGTAAAAGAGCGATGAATCGGCACGCAACCTTGCATCGGGTACTACAAACAGTGAATAATTTTCGCCTTCGCGCTTTAATGCCGAAAGCAGCCCCGAGAATTCTATTGCCTGCATAACCGTTGAAAAATTACGTTCGCGGTAAACAGGGCCGGTTATGCTTTGAAAAGCCCTTGGAATAACAGGTTTGTTTACCCCGAGGAATGTGCAATTGCTTCCAAAATATTTCTGAACAATCGACGACTGGTCAAGATAGATAATGTCGGTTTCGCCATTGTAAAACCCACTCTGAATATCTGATTCAAAAATTGGATTAGCTGAAAAGTAGGAATTTGCAATAATCCGTTTGATTTTGTTTGGGGTGTTTTCAAGGGTTCCCCATTGCGTGCCGCCGGCTATGTATTGTTCAACAAACTGGTCAAACGCTTCATTTGTAGGCGCTATCAGCCCATGATGAAACCTGATGGATACGTTTTCGGGGAAGCCTGTTCCCCCTGCAGGAGCTTTGGTCCTCTCGCCGGTAATGTTAAAAGTTAAATCGGGGTATGTCAAATCGAATAATGAATCAACCATTAATCCTTCACTGGCACCTGCCTGATTATTTGTTTCATCCTGATTATAGCTAAAAGAAGGAAACTGGTTTACCAGGTCGAGAAATTTTGAGTAATTATTACCGTTATCATTTGCCCGTAAAAGTTCATTGGCATTTTTCAAAGGTTCTACAACACGGTCGACAGGGTGAACAAACCCATTCTCGGCAAAGATTTCGTCACCAACTAAACGCGCATTCACGTAATACATATCGTCAGCGTTATCGAAATTCCTGCCGAAATAAAAATTATAATCCGATAAAGGAAGATCATAAATTCCAAAAAACTCACTGTAAAAAATGGGGGCATATTTTCTCGAATCGGTAATTACCCTGCGATGCCAATCAGTTAAAGTAGTATCAACAATTATCAATTCATCCTTGGCGCCTTCCCTGGGCTGCACGCCAACCTTAATATCATCAAGCAACAGCAATGTTTCCCTTTTAAAACCCCGTGGTTCATCATTTAATTCATCATCGGGGTCTATCCACCCGTTCACATCAAGTTTCCTAAGCTGGCTCCTGCTCCATGGATTTTGCAAAATATGAAATTTAACCAGTTCAAGCAGTTTTTCTTCAGGAATATCTTCAACTGAACTGTAAGTGGCCTGTGATTGAAAATAAATATCAAAAGCTTCGTTGGTAGGTGCAAAAACAGTGTAACTCCCTGACACATCAACAACTTTGTCATAGCCTGTCAATTCAAGGCATTTTGCAAAAACAGAAAGGTTTTCTTCGGCTTTAATTTGCGTGTAAACCTTGCCTGCCAACCAATCGGGCCTGTCATATTTATCAAATTCATCCTGCTTACATGAATACTGGAAAAACAACAACCCGATAAAGTAGAATAATAATTTTTTACCTGACATTACAATACCATTAAATAATAGTCTTCAAAAATAGCATAAAAGGTGATTCGATAAAATGGTCAAATCTATCGTTTTTAAAAAATCATGCAACCAGGGTCTACATTTGCTACATTATTGAAAAAAAAGTTTCATAATTTTCAAATTCATTTCCTTGTATCATTTTCATAAAGATATTATCTTTTGGATGAATTTTCCAGATGTATGGTACAAAGCATAAAAAACGACAATCAAAAAAATATTAACATTTTTCATAAAAACATTTAATAAGTTCAATCTCATATTTCATGATAACTTACAAATGAAGGGGGATTAATATTTCCCGCAAAGGGGGTAAAAAATACATAAATGGTAAAAAATTGTTTTGCATAATCAAATAAAAACAAAAAAGGACAATTAAAAAACAACATTTACCATGTTAATATTACAGAATATTTTGCAAATTTCGGAGTGAAAAACAAAATGCCTTCATTGCAAAGGCATATGTTCTATATATTGATTGAAATGCGATGGCAATTGACAGAAGTCAGAAGTCAGTAGTCAGTAGTCAGTAGTCAGTAGT
>JAFGEV010000433.1 GCA_016931385.1 Prolixibacteraceae bacterium | reverse complement strand
GTCGGCGCCGGCCAGGGCCATAAGCCTTGCTGCTTCGGGGTACCACTGGTCCCAGCATACAAGTACCCCCAGTTTTCCAAGCGAGGTGTCGATAGGGTGAAAGCCCAGGTCGCCCGGGGTAAAATAAAATTTTTCATAAAAACCGGGGTCGTCAGGGATGTGCATTTTCCGGTATGTGCCGGCTATTGAGCCATCGGTTTCAAATACCACTGCGGTATTGTGGTATAGCCCGGTTGCACGTTTTTCGAACAAAGAGGTTACCAGCACTATGTTATGTTTTTTTGCAATTTCGCCGAAGAATTGTGTCGAGGGGCCGGGGATGCTTTCTGCCATGTTAAAGTTTTCGACACTCTCCGATTGGCAAAAATACAGGCTGTTATGCAATTCCTGCAAGATAACCAGCTTCGCACCATGATGGGCAGAATGGGCAATGTTTTTTGCTAGCTTTGCCTTGTTGCCTTCAATATCGGCTGTGTTTGATTGCTGGATAAGCGCTGTTTTCATAATGTTTGATATTGACTCACAATTTTTTTTATTCTGTTAATCATTCTATAAAGGCTATCGGAATGATTCATGGCATTCTTAATGTTCCAATGATTCTTGATAAAAGGAGTTAGTGCAGTATTGTATTCTTTTCCCTTTTTCGCATTTGAAGAGGGGATCATTTGTTCTTTGAATTCTTTTATTTTGCTTAAAGGGATTATTTCTTTGACCATAAAAAGGCTTGATTTATATGGGAAATACATTTCATAAAATGAACTTTTAATGGTTCGATACAGTTTTGGTTCAGGTATGGATGTTATGGGAACACGATAATAGTTGGCAAAATTCTCCCTGTCGGCCATAAGCCAAGCTTCAACTTCATCAATGGCAATATTCAAAATGAATTGTGTGTTTTTAATGTTTCCCTTAAAATATTGATTAATTATGACTGGGGCACAATCTTTATCATCTAAATCCATTAGAAGTATAACCGGAAATTTTAGAGAGAGAGTGTTGTAATTGATTAACATTTTTTTTATTTCTCCTCCACGGGCAGGAAGTTCCATAAGTATATTAAAATCATCAGAACAAAATGATAGTAAGCGTTTGATGATTTCCCTTGCAGCTTGATCCTCCCCTACAATGTATACATTCATTGTTCAGAGAAATTTAGGTTAAGTTGGTTTACTTCATGGATTTCTTTTGGGGCAGTAAACGGTATTGTTGCATCGGCAATTGAAAAACCAGAATCAATTATCGCTTTTATCTGTTCAATTTCATTAATTGTTTTAACATTTGTGCCTTCTGCTGAGTTTTCAAGAACAAGGACTTCATTAGTCCCTATACCTTTATTGTTTAGTAAATCATAACTGTGTGTAGAAATGAGAACCTGTTTTACACTTTTCTTTGAACGTTGAATTTTAGAAATGAATTCCGGAAATTGTTTAACTATTTCTGAATGCAAATTTATTTCAGGTTCTTCGAGTAATATTGTTCCATTGCTATCAATTAATGCCCAAAGGAAACCAATCAACCTTATTGTACCGTCTGAAAATTGATCTTCAGATTGTTTGCTGCCTTTGGCTCTCCAATGAATGTATTTTGCTTCGAGATGAGGAACTCCCATTTTATCTTTATGAAATTGTAATTCTTCTAGTTGAGGTACTGCTAATTTAAGCACTGAGTTAATTCTTCTGAAATATGCATTACGCGTTTTTTCATTTATTAATGAAATCCTCTCCAGAAAATTTCGGCCAAAATAATCTTCATAAATTTTGGTTGAGTTATATGAACTAGACTCCCTGACTAATTGAGGAACCACATTTAAGTATTCAAGATTTTGAAAAAAAAGTTGTATTTCCCTGAATTTCTTATTGGCAGTTACCTGTTCAAGATGTGTGTATTTTAGTGTTTCGGTATCTTCTTCTTTAGAATTTTCATTTCTGTCGGTTATCCATTTTTTTTCTTTGCCATCGTAAACTTTTTCAGAAAGTATTTTTGCTTCACTTTTTATTACTCCACCCCCTGTATGCATAAAGTTGAGAGAGTATGTCCATAAGAGTTCGTCTGATTTTTCGTCAGATAAATCAATTTCAACAAGAATATCTGATCTCTTTCTTGCGGCGAGACACCTGATTTTTTTTATTCCACCTCTTATTTCAACAGCAGATTGTAAACCACCGGCTTGTTTTGAAATATCCCTTAAAAACCTTAACGAATCAAACAGGTTAGATTTTCCAGAGGCATTTGACCCAATAATAAAGTTTCTTTCTGTAAGATTGATATCAACATTCTGAAAATTTTTCCAATTATAAAGTTTCAACCTGGATATTATCATGATTTAAATTTTAAATATAAACGAAAGATACAAAATTATTTTTCTGTTTTGATTTAAAGAGAGTTTTAGCGAATCAAAGTAACCTCGAAAAACCGGTATAAGGTTTCAATTCCCTGATTTCAAAATTAATCATTCCCGCTTTAACCAGTGGTAGTTGCGCAAGTGTTTTTTCTGCTTCACTTTTTGAATTGCATTCAAGAATCAAAACAGCATTGTTTTCTTCATCAAAATACATTTCCCTGATCAGTCCCTGTTCAAAAAGCTTAAGGGCAGTTTTGGCTTCTTCCTTTAAGATTGCCTCACTGTTGCTCCAGTCGACATTATCAATTTCTTTTTCTACTGCCAGATATTTCATGTATTGATATTTATTGTTTTCAGCTAAGTTGCATTTGTGGATATTGCATTGTTAAGCAATGCAGGGATCCGTGCTGGCGTATTAACACCGAACAATCAACCGGAACTATTTCCCTGCCGGGGAAAGCCGTTTGTATGGCATTAAGTGCTTCTTTGTCGGTTTCGACATTGTAAACCGGGAATAACACGACATCGTTCATGATCAGGAAATTTGCATAGGTTGCAGGCAAACGGTGTCCGTCATCACGATCAAAAACCGGGGTGGGCAGGGGCAGGGGAACCAGGTTGTATGGTTCTCCATTTCTTTGCCTGAAGGCTTTCAACTCGTCTTCCATCATCTGAAGCCCATTGAAATGTTCATCATCTCTATCATAACATTTAACGTATGCAATGGTGTTTTCGTCGCAGAACCGTGCAAGGGTATCAATGTGGCTGTCGGTATCGTCGCCTGTGAGATGGCCGTTTTTCAACCATAGGATGCGCTCCGCACCAAAGAATTTTTTCAGGCAACTCTCAATCTCATTTTTCGTAAGCGAATCGTTACGGTTTGGTGAAAGCAGACAATTTTCGGTTGTAAGGATGGTTCTTTTTCCGTCCGATTCAATACTCCCGCCTTCGAGCGTGAAAAATTTCATGTTGGTATATCCGTAACCTTCGAATGCTTCTTGCCTGAAAAGCCTGCGGGTAATCTGGTTGTCGTGGCTGGCCGGGAATTTCATTCCCCAGCCGTTGAAGCAAAAATCATATATCATGGTTTTCCCGTTTTCAGAAACAGTAATTCCTCCATGATCGCGTGCCCAGGTATCGTTTGAGGTAATTTTATATATTTCGGGAGAAATTGTTTTAGGCTTGCCTTCCGATTGAATTTTTTCTGACAACACTGTTTTGACGTGTTCGGGGTTTTGGCAAACAATAATAAGCTTTTCTCTTTTCATTACCTCAAAGGCAATGTTCGCAAAACATAGCTCAACTTCATCTAGCAGGTAGACCCAGTCGGAATCTGCATGCGGCCAGGTTAGTTGTATGCACTTTTGCGGGTGCCATTCGGCAGGCAGGTTAATTTTATTCATCTCAGGGTTGATGTTATTAAACACGAAGATAAACAGTTATTCTTTAATGTTGTAAACCATAAGCACATCACCGTGCCTGATAAACAACTTTCCATCATAAATGTATGGATGTGACCAGTGAGGCCCGCTTCCTTTTTCGATTTTAAATTCACTGATCAATTTAAACCCTGTGGGTGAAGGCTCCACTAAGCCAACATGCCCGTTTTTTTCATTGTACACATACAATAAGCCATCGGCATAAATAATTTCCCCTTTCGAATACCAGTCTTCATCATACATTTTTTCACCTGTTTCCCAGTTAATGCATGCCCATTTCCCACCATTGTTATGTATCCAGTAGGAACCATACAGGTAACCGTCTAATTCGATCATGCCATGGTGATGGTTATCGAGTAAGTTGTTTGTATATACTTCTTCAATTGAGCTTAAGTCATCGCTCACCTTCAGCATTTTTGCAGGATAATTGTACCCGATTGACAGAAAAATCATATTCCCTTTCACGATAGGTGAATTTGCCCAGATCAATCCTTTTGGTTGCCATCCCCAAAGCTTTGGGTCGAAATATTTATACATTGTTTTAATTTCCCCATTTGCAGGATCAACGATAAAGAAGTCACTGGCTGAAGCTCCAAGTATATATTTTTTCCCGTTAAATTCATGAAGGATAGGAGAGACATAACCTCTCTGCCCGTCTGTACCCCTGGTTTTCCATATTTCTTCACCTGTCATTTTATCGAATGCAACAAAGTTTGTTTGAGACCCGGCAGGGGAAGCAATGACCATATTGTCAACAATCAAAGGCGATTCAGCCACGCCCCACACATGCCAGTCGGCCTGATATTTTTTATCTACATCGATTTTCCATTTAATTTCACCTGTATGTGCATTCAGGCAAACCAATTCCCCAATGCCGCTTATAATGTAAACCCTGTCGTCTTCAATGGTTGGGGTACTTCTTGTATTTGGGAAAGATCCATTCCATGCTTTTCCATAGGCTACTTTCCAGATAAGGTTCCCGTCAAAGTCAATACAGGTCAAATAATCAGTAGTGTCGGTTCTTCCCGAGGCATAAATATTGACTCCATTGGAAATAACGGATGACCAGCCTTCGCCGATACCTTGGTATTCCAGTATTAATTCAGGCCCGGTCTCTGGCCATTGTTTTAATAAACCACTTTCCGGAAACTTTCCATCTCTAGCAGGTCCCCTAAATTGAAATATCTGGGCGTTTGAAATAAGAGAGAAAAACAAGAGTGATAATACTAAGGCTAATTTTCTCATAATACCAATTTAAAAATTTGATCAAATTTAATGTTGTTTTGAATTTTACCACTAAAATGACACAAAGAATTTTGTAGAGGTTTGTAATATATGTTTACTGTTCTTTTCGAAGGCGTTTTTTAAACCTAAGTAATTGTAGAATAGTTACTCACCTCAACCTCAACCTTCTGCGAAGTATGAGCAGTCCCGGTTTACCGGGAAACCTCAACCTCAACCTCAACCTCAACCTCAACCTCAACCTCAACCTCAACCT
>JAFGEV010000432.1 GCA_016931385.1 Prolixibacteraceae bacterium | reverse complement strand
TCTGCACGACGGGCAAATGTAGATTTCGCAATTGGTACAGGCAAAACAATTTGAACAGCTACGGGTAAGGTCATCCTTGATGTAAGAGGTTCCGCATTTTTCACATTTTATATGATTATCGCTCATCGGCCAGGTTTAAATAAAACATTTCAGGGTCGAGTATTTCTATAAGTTCAGGGTAGGGATAATAAGCGGTTACCTCTGGTGTGTTTGATTTGTCGAGCATGAAAGGATTGATTTTCCGGATTGGGTTTGCCCTCATTTTTTTTGTATCAAATGGTTTTATGAGCGCTGTAATTTCATTTTCTGATGTGTTTGGGTCAAGCCATTTTGTGGCATCAGCCGGATCAATAATTAATGGCATCCGGTTTTTCGAGTTATGCACCACGGCCATTAAAGGATTGGCTTCGGTAGTTATTATTGAATAGGTGTTGTATACTTCTCCTGTTTCTTTGTCGGTAAACGAATCCCAGACACCACCAAAAACAAAAAGTTCATCGTTTCGGAGGGTGATGTAAAATGGATATTTTTCAGGTTTAGATTTTCCTTTTACATTTTGATGTCTCCACTCGAAAAAGCCGGAACAAAGAACCAGGCAACGGCGCTTTATGGCAGCTTCGGAATAAAGCCTGCTCGAAAAAAGAGTTTCACCTTTGGCGTTGAGTGTATTGTACGATTTCAGAAACTGTTCGGCCTGTTCCCTGTTTCGGGTACGGCCTGGAATGTACCCCCAGTGGAAGCATTGAACAATGCCCGGTTTCTCACCTGTAATAACCGGCATAACAGGATGACCAAATCCACTCACAATATGATACTCCTGAAACATCTCAAGCTGGGTGGCATCTGTCACTCTGTTCTTTATCAGCGATGCAGCGTTCGTTTTTACTATGGCGTAATAAAAACACATGGTTACGACTTTACTTCAATTATTTCGTTCAGTTTTGTTGTGTATGCTTTTGACAGTTTTTGTTGCCTTAATTTCCACTCTTTGCTGGTTCCCTGTGCTGCAAGCCTCAGCGTATCGCGCCCGTAATGGCTGTTTATTGAATCGTTTACAACTGATATTTTATTCAGTTTCGATTGGTCTCCGTCGAAAAACAGGTTGCCCTGAAGATTGTTGTCGGGCACAATGGCTTCAACAATAACACCTGCCTTTTTATATCTTAAGCCTTCATAAAAAATTGCATCAAGCGCTTTGTAAGCAGCTTTTACAAGTATGGTGTTGTGGTTTGATGCTATCGGTAGGATCACGGTCTGGCTTTTATGGTAAACGATTTCAGAGGTGCTGAAAGGGTCGGTATGGATAAACACAGTGAGTAGATTTGCTGCCGAATGTTGTTTCCGTAATTTTTCTGCACAACGTACAGCGTATGTGGCAACAGCTTCTTTTATGAGGTCTTTGTTTGTGAGTTTATTTCCGAAAGCCCGTGTGGTTGCAATTACCTTTTTAGCCGGCGGAGCCTGTTCTATCGATATGCAGGGCTCTCCGCGAAGTTCCCGCTGGATGCGGTGGCCAACCACAGTCATGTTCTTTTTCACCCAGTTGTCGTTTAGTTGCGAAAACTGAAAGGCGTTATCGATGTGGTAGTTGAGTAGTTTTTTCTGATACCTCCTGCCTATGCCCCAAACTTTACCGATTGGCGTGTTCATTAGCACTGCTTTGCAAAGGTGTTCATTATCGATAATGAAAACGCCATCACTGTTTTTGGCCTCTTTGTTGGCAACTTTTGCCAGCGATTTTGTGGCGCCCAATCCAATACTGACCGGTATGCCGGTATTGCGGATTACTTTTTTCCTGAGGTTTTCCGAGAAGGTGTAAAGGTCGGTTATCCCGGACAGGTTCAGAAATGCTTCATCAATAGAGTAAACTTCAATTTCAGGCGCTTCTTCCCTGAGGGTATCCATTACCCTTTGCGACATGTCGCCATAGAGCGCGTAATTTGAAGAGAAGCAGGTAACGTTATTTTCCGTAAGGAATTTTTCCATTTTAAAGGCAGGTTCACCCATTTTGATACCCAGCTTTTTGGCTTCGTTCGATCGGGAAATGATACACCCGTCGTTGTTCGAAAGTACAACAACAGGCTTGCCTTCGAGTTCGGGCCTGAATACCCGCTCGCACGAAACGTAAAAGTTGTTGCAATCGACAAGGGCTATCATTGTTTAATGTTTTTTAATTGAGTAGGTGACTGTGCCCCATATGCGAAAATCGTTTTCAGCTGTAACTTTTATAGGTTTGTAATTTTTATTTTCAGGCATAAGGAAGCAACCTTCGGGTGTTTTTCTGAAGCGCTTCACTGTAAATTCTCCGTCGATGATGCACACGATGATAGAATTGTTTCTGGGCTCAACAGACTTGTCAATCACGATAAGGTCGCCGTTATTTATCCCGGCTTCGATCATCGAATCGCCGTTTACTCTGCCGAAAAAGGTTGAGCTGGGATTTTTTATCAGTTCTGTATTGAGGTCAATCCGGCCTTCGATGTAATCTTCGGCGGGGGAGGGGAAGCCCGCTGAAATGCCGGTTTGATAAAGAGGCAATTCAACCTGGGAAGAAACATCCGACTCGAATATTTCCAGCTCTTTCGATTTATAAAGCTTTCGGACTTTCATACTACAAAATTAGGGGATTTTAGCTTTTCAACCTCTTTACAACAGCAAAAATAAGCTGTAAGGTTTTATCAAATATTTTTGCAATTAAAAATTAGTAAATTTGTTTTTAATTAAAGGATGCAATGAATTATAATTTAATCCATTTTAGTGGACATGCAATTTGTCAGATGTTTAAAAGGAAAATAGCTGAACAAGATGTAATCAATATTATTAAAAATGGAGAGATTATAAAGTCGTACCCTGACGACAAACCTTACCCTAGTGAATTAATACTGGGATATGTAGGAAGCAGGCCTTTGCACGTTGTTGTCTCTATAAACATTGAAGGGTGTTGTTTTGTAATTACAACTTACGAGCCTGATGTAAGTATTTGGAATGAAAAATTTTCTGCTAAAAAGTGATAAAAATGGAATGTGTTATCTGTAAGAACGGAATGATTAAAGAAGGAAAAGTAACGGTTACTCTTGAAAGGGAGGGGACCGTTGTTGTAATAAAAGATGTTCCAGCCATGGTTTGTCAGAATTGCGGGGAATATTTTTTAAACGAAGAAATGACAGCCCGAGTTTTATCAAAAGCTGAAAAGGCTGCAGAACGTGGTGTTGAAGTTGAAGTAATTAATATGGATAAAGTTGCCTGAATTAAAGGGTCATTTGTCAATAGTCGTGAGAAAAAATATACCGGAAGTTGGGCTTGCGTTGATAACTGTTCCCTAAAATTTCCATAAGCATAAGCTGGCCGGCTACGTGCGGGTTTTAAAGGAAATCGATTCACATACACGCATTTCGCTATTACCAACCGATTAAAGATCGCAGACATAGATGATTTCATCATAAATTGAGAATTATTGAAAAGAATATTATGGAAAAATTAGATGAAAGAATACTGAAGATTATTCAAAAACGTTTCGGGTACAACGATAATGAACTTGAACAGTTTAAAAATGATACTAGAAATATCGAATTGATTTCAAGAAGTAAAGACTATGATAAAAAATATATTGTACTCAAAGTAGTTGAATCAAAAGGTTGTAATAGTAATCATAAGGTGGGAGATAAATTCTATTTTGATTATGCAGGTAATATTTTAACTGAATTATGTCCCAAAAGAATATGTGGATACGCTTTAAATAATGCTTTAATGTTGGTTTTTACGGCAAATGAAATGATATATGCAGGAATTGATCCAAACGAAATTAGGTTTAAACGATCAAATTGTTTTGATGTTGGAATAGAATGTGGAGGTTGGGGCAGAATTGTCCTTGAATTAAGTGTTGAAGACAAACCATAAATTAATTTTTTCAATTAACAATTACCATCAAAAATATTTTATCAATTATAAAGAGATGATAAGCTTTTTGAAGAAACTAACCACAAATGAACTGTTAATATTCATACTGATTTTTGTTTTTGCCACATTTTTCTACTTGTTCAACATTGGGTTTAGTGATTTGTGGAGTGATGAAATATATACAAAAGCAATGTTGGAGGGTTCTTTATCAGACTTTTACCGTAAGTTTGTGAACGATTTGCACCCACCGTTATATTATCTGGGGTTAAGATTGTTTACGGCTTTATTCGGCTTAAATCCCATAACATTGCGATTGTTTTCGGTGTTAGGAGTATTGTCAACACTATTACTGGGGTATTTTACCGGTCAACGTGTGTTCGGAAAACAAGGCGCACTGTATTTTTGCCTGATGCTGATTTCAGTTCCGATGTTGGCAGTATATTCACATCAGGCAAGAATGTACACCTGGGCTGCATTTTCGGTAACAGGAGTATTCTTTTATTCTTACTTGTTCATAAAAACACAGAAAAAATACGATCTGGTGCTTCTTTTTATTTTTACTGTGGTAGCCATGTATATTCACTATTATAGCATGGTAGCCGCGTTTGTGGCAAATATGTATGTTTTATTTCACCTGCTACGCACTAAAAACAAAAAGTGGCTTCAACATTTATTATCATTGCTATGCACGGCCTTGCTCTTTCTTCCCTGGCTCTTTATGTTTGTTGTTCAGGTAAAAAGAGTTCAACATGCTTTTTGGGTTCCAGCAGTTAGTTTTACTACTGTTTTTCATTGTTTTGGAATTCCATTCACTGAACAATTCTGGACAACCGGCTATTCCATTTCATTGGTTATTTTGAATTATGGCCTTATTATTTTTACATTTTTTAATAGCTCAAGAAAACCGTTTTCTGAATACCGGTTAGCTTTATGGCTATCGATGATTATTTTTTCAGGGACATTGATTGTTGTAATGATTATTTCCTTGTTTTCACAATCCATTTTGTTTTCAAGGTATGTTGTGGCTATAGTTGTTATGCTTGTTGTCCCGCTTACGGTCCTTTTTGTCCAAATGAAGTTAAAATGGCTGAAAATGCTTCTAATATCTGTTATCTTATTTTTGGCCTTACGGATTTCTGTTTCCGCTTTTTATTTTTCATACGGACCCTATAAACAAACCATTGAATATATCTCCACCGCCTATCCTGAAATTCGTAAAATTTTACACATTACCGAAGTTACTGCCGGCCCTTTATTAGAGTACACTGGTAATTCAGGATTAAAACATTATTGGCTCAAAGCAGAAATGTCGAACGTTGATGCCTTCCCTGAGGTTCAACAATTCAATCGGCCCGGAGAATTTCTTGAGCCCGGGGAGGTATTTTGTGCAGTCAGGTTTCACAACCTGGAACTAAATATTGAAAATCTTGAACTCGTTTTATCAGAATCGGAACTTGTTAAAAAAGATACAATAAGAGACAACAAAGTTAACGATGGAATTTTTATTCAACTTTACCTTCTAAAATACTCTGGGGTTTCTGAATAACCAATAATAACAGCCTGGTTCCCACTACCTATCTCTGTACATTTTCTCGTAGTATTTCTGATAATCGCCCGAGGTGACATTTTGCAACCATTCTTTATTTGCCAGGTACCAGTCAACGGTTTTTTCAATACCTTCTTCAAATTGTAGTGAAGGTTCCCAGCCCAGCTCGTTTTTTATTTTTGTGGCATTAATGGCATAGCGCATGTCGTGGCCTGCCCGGTCTTTCACATAAGTAATAAGTTTTTCCGAAGTTCCTGTTTCACGGTTTAGCTTTTGGTCCATAACCGAACAGATCTTTTTCACGATGTCGATATTGCGCCACTCGTTGTTGCCACCAATATTATAAGTTTCGCCGTCAGCTCCTTTATGGAAAATCAGGTCGATAGCAGCAGCGTGGTCTTCAACGTAAAGCCAGTCGCGTATGTTAAGCCCTTTTCCGTAAACAGGCAGTGGCTTATTGTTCTCAATGTTGTGGATGATAAGCGGTATCAGCTTCTCGGGAAACTGGTTAGGTCCATAATTGTTTGAACAGTTTGATAAAACAACAGGGAGTTTGTAAGTGTTGTGATAAGCACGAACCAGGTGGTCGGAACTGGCCTTTGAGGCTGAATAGGGGCTTTGTGGGTCATAAGGAGTTGTTTCGGTGAAAAAGCCTTCATCGCCCAGCGAGCCGTAAACCTCATCGGTTGAGATGTGGTAGAAGCGTTTGCCTTCAAAATTTTCCTTCCAGCAGTTGCGGGCTGCATTTAAAAGGTTTACAGTGCCTACAATGTTGGTCATGATAAATTCCATGGGGTTGGTGATTGAGCGGTCTACATGGCTTTCGGCAGCGAGGTGGACTACCCCGTTGAAATCGTATTCATTGAAAAGCCCTTCGATAAACTTCTGATCGGTGATATCCCCTTTAACAAACCGGTGATTTGGTTCGTTTTTGATGTCGCTCAGGTTTTCAAGGTTACCGGCATAGGTGAGCGCATCAAGGTTGAAGATTTTATATTCAGGATATTTTTTTACAAAACGCCTTACTACATGTGAACCAATAAATCCAGCCCCCCCGGTGATTAGTATTTTTTTCATATTATTCTTTTTTACTCGGTAATAGGTTTTGTTGTCAAACTAACTATTCTCTAAATTATTTGTTCAATCATTCATTCACCCAGTCTCACATTCTCACCGTCTCAAATTCCCCTCACATTTTTCTCCCACAACCAGGCCGATCGAAGCGTTTCTTCGGTGGTTTTTTCAGCTTTCCAGCCCAGTTCCCTGTTGGCATACGATGTGTCGGCATACACGGCAACAACATCACCTGGCCTTCGGGGGCCAATGGTGTAATTCAGTTTCAGGTTATTCACCTTTTCAAATGTTTTTACAATTTCCATCACGCTCAAACCCGAACCTGTTCCAATATTGAATACTTCGTAATTGCTTTTGCCTTTATTTCCTGTCATTCGTTCAATGGCTACAACGTGGGCTTTGGCAAGGTCAACAACATTGATATAATCGCGGATGCAGGTGCCGTCGGGGGTATTGTAGTCATCGCCGTTAATGGTTAGTTTTTCCCTTATCCCGGCAGCCGTTTGTGTAATGAAAGGAACCAGGTTGGCCGGAACACCAAGCGGCAGTTCGCCAATGAGCGCCGAGGGATGTGCACCTATGGGATTAAAATAGCGGAGAGAAATGGCTTTCAGGTCAGGAATGTTCCGGAGAAAGTCCCTGATTATTTCTTCGCTTATCCGTTTGGTGTTTCCGTAGGGCGAGGCAGCTTCTTTCACGGGCGATTGTTCGGTAACCGGCAGTTTGTCAGGCTCGCCATAAACAGTGCTCGACGACGAAAACACAAGGTTAGGTACGTTAAACTCCTGCATGGCTTCGAGAATATTCATCAGCGTTACCAGGTTGTTCCGGTAGTAAAGCAAGGGCTGTTCCATCGATTCGCCCACGGCTTTTTTAGCGGCAAAATGGATGATGGCCTCTAAATCGGGATGTTTTGTAAAGAAGTTTTTAACTTTCTCATTATGCGTCATATCGAATTGTTCGAAGGCAGGTTTAATGCCGGTAATCTTTTCAATATTGTCGAGCACATCGATTGAGGAATTCGAAAGGTCGTCGATAATAATTGTATCATAACCGTTTTCAATTAGTTCGACAGTAGTGTGCGAGCCAATGTAACCTGTTCCTCCAGTAACCAAAACTTTTCCGGGCATGGGTTATTTTTTAATAGTTGAAATTCATTTCTGCATTTTCAATTCCGGGATGCTGCCGGTCTTTTTCTGAAACAATGGCGTTTGCCGGGTCAATATTCCAGTCGATTCCGAGTTGAGGGTCATTATATGCAATGCCCCGTTCGGATGCTTTATTGTAATACTTGTCGCACTTGTACGAAAATATGGCAGTTTCGGAAAGCACCGAGAAACCGTGTGCGAACCCTTTGGGTATAAAAAACTGTTTTTTGTTTTCGGCGCTGATTTCAAGGCCAAACCATTCACCAAAAGTTGGCGACTCTTTGCGTATGTCAACTGCAACATCCCATACCTTACCTTCAATTACCCTGATCAGTTTTGACTGGCCGTAGGGATCAAGCTGGTAATGCAACCCACGTATTACGCCATAAACCGATTTCGATTCATTATCCTGAATAAAAGTTGGGTCAATGTTTGCATCGAGGAATTTTGCGTGGTTATAACTTTCAAAAAAATATCCCCGGTCGTCAGTAAACACATCGGGTTCAATAATCAATAAGCCGGGTATGTTTGTTTTTGTAATTTTCATAGTAAATTTTTTAAACCGCTAAGGCGCTAAGGCGCAAAGGAAATATTTAATATTTTTAAAATGAAATGATTCTCCGGTTTGCAAGGCTGATCAGGTATTGGCCGTATTGGTTTTTTTTCAGTGGTTCAGCCAGTTTCATTAATTGTTCCCGGTCGATAAATTCCATCTTGTAGGCAATTTCCTCGATGCATGAAACTTTCAAACCCTGGCGGCTTTCGATAGTGGCAATAAAGTTAGAAGCCTGTAGCAGGCTTTCGTG
>JAFGEV010000431.1 GCA_016931385.1 Prolixibacteraceae bacterium | reverse complement strand
TTTTATAAATGGCCTTTTTAAAAACAGCTTCCTTTGTAAATCCACATTTCTCAAGAACCTTTTGTGAAGCATGGTTGTAGTCGAAAACCCCGGTGTAAATCCTCACAATGTCGAGGTGTTTAAAACCATACTCTACTATCAGTTTCACAGCTTTGGTCATAATGCCTTTGTTCCAGTATGGTTCCCCAAGAAAATAACCAATTTCGGCCGATTTCCGATATACATCTTCGCCAACATGCAGTCCAATATTTCCGGCGTATTCTCCTTCATACTCAATGGCAAATACCTGAACCGGTTTTTGGTCCTGAAAGATCTCAATAAATTTTTCAGCATCTGCCAGGGTATAGGGATGTGGAAACCCATCGCGCAAATTATCGAATATTTTCTTGTTGTTGGCCAGCTCGGCCAACCTTGGGGCATCACTTTTTCTAAAGGGTCTTATCGATACGTTTTCTTTTTTCAATTGCATTTTTTAAAGATTATATTCAATTTTCAGCAGTACTTAAAGTTGTATTGTTCTCCATGTATGTTTTTGAATACGGACAAAACACCATGCATTTTAAACAGGTAATGCACTTATGCACATCAACCAGCTCGTCGCGCGATTTCGATTCTTCCCAATTATTACCGGTGATTGCATCAACAGGGCAAACATCTTTACACACAAAACATTCACCGCACCCTGAAGATAAAGGATCATGCAGTAAAGTTTGTAACGGGGCATCGGTTAACACCGAACACATACAAAACGCGCATCCCATCTCCGGATTAATAAGTAAATCATTTTTCCCTATCCAGCCCATGCCGGCTAGCCTTGCAATTGTTTTGTGCGGAAGGGGGGTTATATGGTTATTAATATCGTAAAATCCGGTTTGTTCAATGTTTTCTTCCGATTGCGAATAAGCCTTGAAGCCTTTCTTTACTATGAACGTGGCAAGATGGTCGGCCATTTTGTTCACCCTGATTTCTTTTAAATTGAATTCATCTTCTCCTGTCTTGTTATCCCTTATTAAATCCTTCACGTATCTAGGGTTGGTAATTACTTTTTGAACAAATTCAGGCGACAAGCTTATTCCAAATAACAGGGCAATGGGAAAGTGTTTATTTTGATCATCGGGCAGGTGGGATATGTCAACAAAGTGAAAGAATTCAACACCAAGTTTTTTTAATTCAATTTTAATTTCTTTCTCAATATCCATTTATAAAAAGATAAACCTCAGGCAATTTTTCGAAAAAAAGCATAAACCACAACTATCGCCGATAATACCATGGCCACTAAAGCTGTTATGAAAATAACTTTATAGTCGGCGTTCCTTTTGATTGCAATGCCCAAAAATGCCCAAACTACCGACAAACCCAGAAATGGGTTATTCAGTTTAACAATTGCAGCCGAAGTTATAACAAGGCCGATGGCAATCAGCAGCACTGACCATATCTGTTCGGAAATAGCCCAGCCCCCCCAGTTCAGGTTCACAAGCAAAGCGGTAGTATTGGCAATTGTCGCAATGCAAATCCAACCAAGATAGATCCCAAACGCAGCTTTAAATAAGCCCATTGGCAAGGGTTTTAATTGAACATTTATCAGAATAAGTGTAATAAGTAAACCAAGCATGATTATTAACGAAATTGGTAAATTCTGATAATGCCAGGCAAAAATCCATAGTCCGTTTAACAGACAGCTTATGGCAAACAGCCAGCCAATTTTTCCAACAATTTCGTTGTTAATGCCAAAAAACTGAACAATACAAAAAACAAGTAAAAGCAAATAAATAACCCCCCAAATCGAAAAGGTTAAACCCGCAGGAACAAAAAGGTTTGGATACTCGGCCGAAAGTTGCCCGGTTGTTTTGCCGTTAAGAGGAAGAGCATTGGCCAGGTAGTTCATAACCAACATGAATGCAAACAGGATAACATTTATAATTTTTATCATCACATGAATATTAAGTTTAGTAAATCAAATGTATGGAATAAAAAGATAAAATTCCATATACTTTACCCGAAAATGGCGCAACATTATAGCCGGCAGTAAGTTTATAACTTCATTTTATTATTTACAAAATTCTGTTTTAGAAGATGAAAAAATATTATGAAAAAGAAATAATTCGCCCTTTTCAACGCAATAAACAGCTTCAAAAATTTGTTAATTCAATCAGATTACAACTCTGATATTAAGCAATTAAGCCTGTTGATAACTGTTTTCGCAGTAAAATCGGCTTTTCGCTATCTTTGTGAAAATTTGATTTGAAGGTATGCAGGAGCTACATAATTACACCGAAGATACCATACAAACCCTCGACTGGCAGGAACATATCCGCAGGCGCCCCGGGATGTACATAGGCAAACTTGGCGATGGTTCTCAGGCCGACGACGGGATTTACGTTTTACTGAAAGAGGTTATCGATAACTCCATCGACGAGTTCATGATGGGGAATGGCAGAAAGATCGAAGTCAAAGTCTCCGATGAAGAAGTCATGATAAGGGATTTCGGTCGGGGCATACCTCTTGGAAAGCTGGTCGATGTGGCATCGAAAATGAATACAGGTGCCAAATACGACTCAAAGGTTTTCAAAAAATCAGTTGGCCTCAACGGGGTTGGCATTAAGGCTGTTAATGCCCTTTCGTCAAACTTTATCATAAAAAGCATACGCGATGGCGAACTGAAAGAAATTGAATTTAGCAAGGGGATCATTGTCCGCGAAGAAAAAGTAAAACCTACTACCGAGCAAAATGGCACACAGGTATTATTCAGACCCGATATCGGAATTTTTAAGAACTACCATTACATCAGCGACTACGTATCGTCGATGATGAAAAACTATACCTTTCTGAACGCCGGGCTGATCATTGAGTACAATGGCGAAAAGTACCATTCGCGAAACGGGTTGCTTGACCTTCTGAACGAAACCATTGATACGGAACCGATTTACCCTGTAATTCATTTACGAGGAGAAGATATTGAGGTAGCCATTACCCACGGCAACCAGTATGGTGAAGATTATTATTCGTTTGTAAACGGGCAGCATACCTCACAGGGAGGGACCCACCTGTTGGCATTCAGAGAAGCAATTGTTAAAACCATTCGCGATTTTTACAAAAAAGAATACGATGCATCCGACATACGCGCTTCCATAATTGCCGCGATAAGT
>JAFGEV010000430.1 GCA_016931385.1 Prolixibacteraceae bacterium | reverse complement strand
GGTGGATACTGGGGGTTAACCACAAGCCATTGTTCACTAACCTGCTGAATAATCCTTGCCCCGTTCCAACAGTTCGATTCTTCTTCAACAATGCGGAAATTGGCCGCATATTTCAGTTTGTCATTTAAGCATTCTTCGTGGCTTGAAAGTGATTTGGTTTCTGGAAAAAATTCTGAACTGACTGGCATAGAAGATTGCATCCATGCAGTTTGCAGAATGGTTGTGATTTCGTTTATTTTCTTTCCCCCTTTCATTTGAGAAACCAGTTCAATTACCGATTTTTCTCCCATGCCATATATCAGCAGGTCGGCTTTGGAGTCAAACAGGATGGTTGGTTTTAATTTATCGCTCCAGTAATCGTAATGGGTTATCCTGCGCAGCGACGCTTCAATACCGCCAATTACGACTGGCACATCGGGAAAAAGTTCCTTCAGGATGTTACAATATACAATAGTGGCATAGTCGGGCCTCATGTCCGATCGCCCGTCAGGTGTGTAGGCATCGTTCGAGCGCAGGCGTTTATTGGCCGTGTAGCGGTTTACCATGCTGTCCATACACCCCGCCGATACGGCAAAGAACAGGTTGGGGCGGCCAAGCTTTCGGAAGTCGCGCAAATCGTCGCGCCAGTTGGGTTGAGGAACGATGGCAACTTTAAGTCCTTCAGCCTCGAGTACACGCCCGATGACGGCAGCCCCGAACGAAGGATGGTCAACATATGCATCTCCGCTGAAAAGGATCACATCGATGCTTTCCCAGCCCCGGGCTTTTACCTCTTTGGCCGAGGTGGGAAGCCAGTTGGTAATGTTGTATGAATGCTTATTGCCTGTCAAACCTGTTTTTCAGGCAAAGATAGGATTTAGTTGCTTAATGCGATATCGTAATGCCAGATGAATCTTTGGGGCTGTTCCGGTGAATTTGAAGGGAAAAACTACTTTGAAGAAATATATGCAATAGAACGCCGACGACACGGATCAATTAGATCAGCGCGGATTTAAATTCGCGTTCATCTGCAAAATCAGCGTCATCGGTGTTCAATTTTTACATATAACAAGACTCAATAATTTCTATCGAACAATTAAAAAAATGAAGGAATTTTTACTTCAATACAAATTTCTGAGAACTGTTTAAGCCTGCAACATTCAGGATATATATGCCTTTTTGCATCGACGAAAGGTCAATGTTTGCACTCGTCCCGTTTAATTGCAGGGTTTTAACAATTTTACCGGCAATATTGTAAATGTTAATTTCAGTATTCTGCATCTCACTAAAACTAAGTGTTAAAGCACGTCCTTCCTGCGAAAAGCTAAAAGGTATAATTTCTAAATTATTTACAGCATTTCCATCCAAACCCGCGAGTGAATAAACCGCATTTTTCCACAACATCAAACCTTCATCGGTTAAATTAGTAGCGCCTAATTTAACAAGCTGACCGAAATTGAAATTGAATACGATAACCCTGCTGAATAGTGCAACATCGTCGATATAACTTCCCTCGGGAAGGTCGTTGATAGCTATTACAGGCATGTCGATCCCATCGGGGTATGCAAGCAATGTATTTTCATCGCTTAAAACATTTCCAGTGTTATACTGAATGGTTTTTTCTCCTTCAGCACCAAGATCATTAGCGCCTGACCAGCAAACCTGAATGATTCCACCGTCTATTGTGATTCCATTAAAAATCGGATGCTCTTCCATACCGGGTACAACGGCAATGTCCAGCACACCCGTGGCATCTGCTGAAGCACCGCTTCCCCCGGGTAATCCCCTTCCGCTGCGTAAGGCATATACCTTGTTAAAAAGGGTAGGAGCTGGTAAAGTGCCAATGTATAACGGATAACCTTCTTTCCAGACATTATCACCCGATCCAAAGGTTTCCTGAGCAATAATGGCATCAAATCCGTTTAGGTCGATGGGGTTTGCAGTGCCAATTTCATTTCCGTCGCCATCGCATACAAAAACGGTAAGATTTATGTTGGAATCATCGTTTAGCATTTGAATGATCCCGTCGTTATCAACTGTGGCAGCAGTTGCGTCCAGTTCTTTTTCTTTGGTGACATAAGCAACATTTTTCTGAGCGCTTACATTCATAACAAAGAATATCAAAGCAAAAAAGGTAAAAAATTGTTTCATCATATTAGATTTTTGGTTGGTTTAAATATTTTATTGTATTGAATATATCAAATATAACAAAAAACAGATTACATGATCAAATGCAGCCTATGTTTTGACAAGCCGGCATATCAGAATGAAACCCTCATCAAATGGAGGCAGTTAAATATATTCCACCAGCACCTTCTTAAAAAACTTTTCTTCCAGAAGTTTTATAATGCGTTTTACTACGGTTTTTCTTATTTCGATTTCAACCGGCTGGTCGGGGTCCTGGTGTGCCCAGTTAATACGTGTTCCCACTATGAGATGAATAATGTCGTGCTGCAGCAATCTTTTAACAATTTCTTCGGCTGGTGAAGCGTGCAGGCGTGTTTCGCTGGTGTGGTTTTCGAGCAGTTCTTCTACTTTGCTCATGGTCAGTATTCCTTCGGTTACCAGGTCGAAGCCTTCAAGTTTCGATATTGGTGGCAGGGTGGGATCGGAAAAATTTTGTACCATCTCTAGCCTCAGGTTCATTTCGCGCGAAATAATTTCGGCGGTTGTTCCCCCGCAAACAACTTTCATGCCGTCGAAATCTTTAACCTTTTTAATAAAGCCTGTATCTTTTACTTTGTAAAATGGAGGGCCAGTAATGAGCATCAGTTCGCGGGGTTCGCGAAAATATACCACTCCGCAACTTGTGTCGTCTTTTATTGAATATCGGTCGTTTGTAAGCGCTTGGTTTACAATTTTCCGTGCAAGTTTTGTTGCCGAAATACGGGGCTGGTTCTCGATGAGTTTAAGAACAAATTCAAGCACTTTTTCGTGGCCCCAGCCCATGTTGAATTTAAAAGTATCGATGCCCGACTGGGTTATGCCATCGGTGAAAAATACTATGCGGTCTTCCTTCATTGCATAAAACTCCTGGCAACGCAGTATTTTCCCGGGAGTGCCTGTGTCGCCCACGTTGAGCTCATATATATTTGCCGGTCTGAAACGTTGGTTTTTCCGCAGAATGAGAACAGGTGGGTTGTCGTAATTAATAATTCTTACACGCCCGTCTTTTTCAATTTCAATTACAAGGAAAGTTGCGTAATTTGGTTTCTCGCCGTCCGATGGCAAAACATCCATGATAATTCTTGCAGCAATTTCTGGTTTTGTGTGAAAGCTGGAATAGTTAAGCGCCATGGTTGCCGTAAGGGTTGCCAGCACACTGGCTTTAATGCCATGTCCGGCGCCGTCGGAAAGTACAAGCACTGTGCGCCCCTCTTCCTTTAAAAACCTGGAAAGGAAAACATCACCGTTTATCTCCTGGCCTTTGGGCCTGATTTGCTGGACTTCAATCTCTGTATGGTAGTTTTGCTGCATGGTTTCGGTTTATTTTTCCTCATCGATACTGTATTTTTGCGATTCGATGATCGAGTTTAACAGTTCCTCGGTTTGTGCTGCATTTTCGCCCAACAGGTAGGCAATTTGCTGAACGGTTTTCATATTTTTCCGGTTAACCTGCCTGGCCCTTTCAATAATCTCGGCCCGTTCGAGCATGGGCGCTGAGAGGTCGCGGATAATGGCCCCGGCAATTTGATTCTTTTGAATGGTCATTACGCTAACCGTTAGGAGTTTATTCTGATATTTCAGGTCGCGTTCAATGCGGCTCTCGCCCGATTCGAGTATCGAATGGAACATGTCGAGAATGACTTCAGGGACAAGCATTTCAAGGTCGGCTCCTTTCAATCCAGGAATGGTTTCAAACAATTCTTCGTTTTCTTCGCCAATCAACCTTGCAAAACCCAGGTTGCTGTCAATGATTTTCAAATCGGAATTAACAATTACAATCCCGGCCCTGATTTTCTGCAACATGGTTTCAGCAATCAGTTTTTCATTTAGGGCATCCTGCAAGCTTTCCTGAGCTTTCTTGCGTTCGGTAATATCAATAATTGAACTTACAATACCTGTAATTTCGTTGTCGTTTAACCGCATGGCAGCCTTGTTTATAATGACCTGGCGTATATTACCGTCGGCATTATTCAGCGATGCTTCGTAAAACTGGTCGGTTCCGGTTTTGAGTATTTCCTTGTCACGCAATGTAAGGGTTTCAGCTTGTTTTGGCGTAACGATTTCCGCAATGGTTTTCCCGGTCAGTTCTTCTTTGGGTATGCCAATGATGTGCGAAAATGCGTTGTTGCATATTTTTATCCTGCCATTGCTCTTCCGGCAAAAAACTGGGATTGGCAAAGTATCGACCAGTTTTATGTAAAGTTCGTAATCGTTGGGACTTGCATGTTCATTTTTGTTTGCCATAAGATTTTTTTCTATGATGTGCTAAAAATATTCATTTGGCAAGTGATAATCAACTTTAACATACAAAATTCGTTGTAAAACATTTTCTTTTTCTGTCGCTCAATTTTCTTTGCCTTATTTTGTGCCAAAATAAAAGGTGTTATTTTTGTTTTGCTGTTCACATCGATTTTCCTGTTTGCAGGTATACGTTTCTATATTTGATATTAAGGTTTTATGGAATTAACTAAGATTATTGGTTTGATTAACGGAAGGGTTGTTTCAGGCGATATAAAAGGAAAGTATATCGAAAAAGGCTTTTGTTCCGATTTGATGAGCGATGTGCTTACAATTGATACCGACACGATTTTACTTATAACAGGCATGGCCAACATGCAGACTGTGAGAACCGCTGAAATGGCCGATATACATGCAATTATTCTCGTGAGAAACAAAAAAGCAACACCCGAAATGATAGCTTTGGCTAGCGAATCGGGCATTGTAATTGTCGAAACACCTTTCTCGGCCTACAAAACCTGTGGTGTGTTGTACCTTGAAGGATTAAAACCGGTATATTAAACTATGGTAAAGCTTCGTTATGAAATAGAAGGGGGCAATTTTGACCTTGCAGGCGGGGCATCGAGCCAGGTTAAAAAGGTATTGAAACAACTGAACATTGATCCTGTTTTAATCAAAAAAATTGTTGTTGCAATGTACGAAGGTGAGGTCAATATTGTTGCACATGCTTACAAGGGACAAATCGAAGTGCAGATTTTCCCCGATCGTGTTGAAATGAAGCTGACAGATGAAGGTCCCGGGATACCCGATGTTGAAGCAGCCATGAAAGAGGGGTTTTCAACAGCATCGCAACGTGTGCGCGAAATGGGTTTTGGCGCCGGGATGGGATTGCCCAATATGAAGAAAAATACCGATGAACTGAGAATCGAAACCGAGGTAGGAAAAGGAACTACCCTTATTATGACCAAATACCTGGCCTATGAGTAGCAACGAGAAATTTCATCATGCCCTGGTTGTCGACGACAATAAATGCATTCGTTGTACCCACTGCATTAAAACCTGCCCTACCGAAGCAATCAGGATGGTTAATGGCAAGGTTGAAATAAGGGAGGAACGCTGTGTCGATTGTGGACAGTGCATGAGGGTGTGCCCGCATAAAGCGATCTCAATTGAGCAGGACGACCTGGTACAAATTGAAAACTACCGCTTTAAAGTTCTTTTAATCCCTTCGGTTTTTATCGGACAGTTTCCGTATGCCTACACCGAAGACCAGATTTATCGTTCGTTGCTGAAATTGGGCTTTACACATGTTTATGAAGTTGAGCAACCAATTGAAGTTTTAAAAACACTCATCAGAAGGGAGATTCGTGAAAACAAATCAAACTTACCGGTAATCTCTTCTTTTTGTCCGGCCGTGGTTAGGCTTATCCGTATTAAATACCCTGCTTTTACCGAACAGATTATGCGGGTAAAAGCGCCCCATGACCTGGTTGCACATTATATCCTCGAAAATTTTAAAAAACAGGGTGTAAGCCCTGATGATGTTGGTTTCTTTTATGTAACGCCCTGCGCGGCAAAAATAACTGCCGTGAAATCACCGATTGGTGAAGAAGTGTCCATTATTAACGGGGTTATTAATTCGAACCATTTATATAACAAGGCAATGTCTGTTATCGAAAAGGTTGACGAGCTTGATGTGGAACCTTTTAAGAAGGAACTGACAAAAGAAGGCATACAATGGAGCCTTACCCATGGAGAAACATGGTGGCAAAGGGCAAAAACCATTTCAGTTGATGGGATTCATAATGCCATACGTTTTCTCGAGCGCATGGAAAATGGCCAGGTTTCGGGCTTCGATTTCCTTGAACTCAGGGCTTGTGACCGGAGTTGCGCCGGAGGGGTTTTGTTGTCGCAAAACCGCTTTCTGGTTGTCGAAAGGTTAAAAATGCGGGCCAGGCTTTATCCTGCTTCTTCGGTTAAAATGGAAGCCGAAGGCTATGGCCGTTTTTCGGGGCTTGAACCATTGGCCGTTACCGATGAAATAAAACCCCGTCCGTTGATGTTATACGGAAGCGATACGTTTAAAGCCCTTGAAAAGATGGAACGGGCAAGGAATATCATGTGCCATTTGCCGGGAATAGATTGCGCTGCATGTGGGGCGCCAACATGCAGGGCGCTGGCCGAAGATATGGTGAACGGGCTTGCAAAAATGTCCGACTGTATTTTCATTCAGCAACAGTGGCAAAACCAGGGTAAAGTATCTCCACAAAAAGCATTTCAGAAGATGGAGAAAAAATGGGGCGAAAACCGTTTCGACCCCGATTGTACAAAAAAAGGAGCAAAAGATGAAAGTTTCTGATTTAATTGAAAAACTTGGCCTTACCGTTTTCGCGGGCAGTGGGTCTGTTTCGAACGAAATCTCAGGGGGGTATGTTTCCGACCTGCTTAGCGATGTAATGGGTAAAGCCAGGGAAGGGGAGGTTTGGATCACCCTGCAAAACCATTTAAACGTTATTGCAGTGGCTTCACTTAAAGACTTATCGGCCATTGTGCTGGTGAATGGCATAACCCCATCGCCCGATGTTGTTGAAAAGGCCAACCAGGAAGGGATACCCGTTTTGGGAACTACAGAACCCGCTTTTTCAATTACCGGTAAAATTTATCGGTTGATTAAATAGGCTGAGGCCAGCTATACAATTTACATTACCGAAATTTGAAAAGCTGCACTATGAAACAATACAGGGCCGATTTACATATCCACACAACACTTTCGCCGTGTGGAAGCCTCGATATGAGTCCTGTGAACATAGTGAAGGCTGCCTTAAATGCAGGCCTTGGTATAATTGCCATAACCGACCATAATAGTACGAAACAATTTCCGTATATTAAAAAATTGGGCATGAAACAAGGACTTAAGGTTATTGGTGGCGCTGAGATCAATTCATTTGAAGAAGTGCATTGTATTACCCTGTTCGAAACCGATGAGGCTGTGGCTGAATTTCAGAATTATATCGATAAACATTTAATTGCCATGTCAAACGACCCAAACTATTTCGGATACCAGGTTGTTGTTAACGAGCTTGATGAGATAATGGAGTATGAAGACAGGCTGCTTGTTAACCGGCTTGATGTGGGCGTGATTGAAATTGAAAAGGAAGTGCATAACCTGAATGGAATATTTATCCCCGCGCATATCGACAGGCCTTTTAACGGGATGATAAGCCAGCTGGGGTTTATTCCGTCAGAATTAAAGGCCGATGCTTTTGAGATTACCCGTTTCGCAAAGCTTGCCGACTGGAAATGTGACCAGAGGTTGCCGGCCAACCCAGTGTTTGTGAGAAATTCAGATGCCCATCAGCTTAAAGCAATCGGACAGGCTTATACGTTTTTTGAAATGGAAGAAGCAACTTTTTCCGAAATCAGGAAAACATTGAATGGGGAAGGGGAAAGGAAAATTTTTATTGATTGATCATTTCGCACTATCAAAAACATCAAGCGCTTAACGATCTTACATTCGATAAAGTTTTCAGTTTGAATGAGAAAACCGATCCCATGTTTTTGCCTTCCGATTCAGCATTCACTTCGCCATCCATTTGTTCAACCAGCTTTTTAACAATCGAGAGGCCTAAACCGGTTGAAGGTTCATCGTGTGTTGGTCTGGCGCTAAGCTTTGCATATTCCCCAAAGACTTTCGAAAGGTCGTCTTCTGTCATCCCAAGCCCCTGGTCTTTAACGAAAAACTCAATCGTGCCGTTGGATAATTTGTGATAAATCTCAATTTTTGTTTTGGGCAATGAATATTTAATGGCATTGCTTATAAGGTTCGAGAATACATTGTCGAGCGCTTCCCCGTCGAAATAACAAGCTTGAACATTTGGAGGAATATTAACTGAAATTTTAATATCTTTTTCAATGGCAAGTATCTGGTGTTTTTTTATCACATCAATCAGTACATTGAATGGATTTCCTGGTTGAATGTTATCCACCTTAATCCCTTTTTCAATTTTAGAATTGTCGAGGATACAGCAAATCCTGTCGAGCATGGCGTGTGTGCTTTTTTTAACCGAGCGGATCAGCTCTTTGTAAGTTGGATCAATATTGTTAAGTTCATTGTCAAGTACTTCGGCAATCATATTAATTGATGCAACCGGCGAACGGAGGTCGTGAACAACATTGCCAATGTACTCATGAATATTTTCGTGCCTTTTTCTCCAGGCTGAAACTTTTTCGTGCAGCTCTTCATTTAAGCTGATGATTTTTGCAGCCATTGTCCCGATTATCAAACCCGAAATTCCGGCAATGATATATATCCCTGTTGAAATGGTATCCTGAATATGCCCGGGTAGTATTAGGAATATGCCCGACACTATAAGGATTATTACTGAAATGTTGGTTAGAAAATAATAAACCAGTTTCCACTTTCCCCCAACGTGTAACCGATAACTTTTCATTGTATGTAAAATTAGATGGTGCTTAACTTCATTTATTTATTCGCTTTTTATAAAAAAGGTTACCCCAAAAATCAGTTTTTTTTCAGGATTCTTTTTTCATCTTGTTGTGGATTTGAAAATAATGGACTGGACAACCACAAAACTCAAAATCAATGTTATGTTATGTAATAATTAAGTATAAAAAAGAAATACAGCTAAAGCATACAAAACCTAAACTTTGCTTACTTTTGCAAATATTTTTCAACATCAATGGTTAGGATTGGAAAGGTAAGTAATCTCGAAATTGTAAAATTTACCGAACAGGGCGCATATCTCGATGGAGGCCCTTACGGTGAGATACTTTTGCCTAAACGTTATGTGACCGGGGAACAAACCATAGGTGAATTAATTGATGTTTTTGTGCATTTCGATTCTGACGACCGGATTGTTGCAACTACCGTATTTCCATATGCCATGGTGGGTGAATTTGCCTTCCTTGAAGTTGTTGATGTTACTCCCATAGGAGCTTTTCTCGACTGGGGTTTGCCAAAGAACCTTTTTGTGCCTTATGCCGGTCAGAAGGAAAAAATGGCAAAAGGCAAGCGATATATTGTCAGTATATATGTTGATGAAAAAAATGGAAGGATTGCAGCTACGTCAAAAATCAATAAGTTTCTGAATAAAGAAACCACTGACCTAAAGCCTGGTGATGAAGTGGATCTTTTAATCTCAGGACAGACTGAAATTGGGTTTTCAGCTATCGTTAATAATGCCTTTAGTGGAATCCTTTATTTTAATGAGGTTTTCAAATCGATGAAAATTGGAGATAAAGTGAAGGGATATATAAAAAAGGTTCGGGATGACGGCAAAATCGACCTGTCGCTCGAAAAGTTTGGTTACCGTAAAGTTGAACCTGTATTGGATGAAATTATCCATAAAATGAAAGCTGGTGGGGGTGTCCTCAATTTATCAGATAAAAGCACTTCGGAAGATATTAAGAATGAGCTCGGGATAAGTAAAAAAACTTTTAAAAAAGCCATAGGCGCGCTTTACAGGCAGAAGCTGATCAGAATTAACGAAGATTCGATCATTTTGACAGGGAATGAGTAATATTTTGTTTTGAAAGAATTGTCGCTACATATACTCGATATTGTTCAGAATTCGATCAGTGCTGAGTCGAACCTGATAGAGATTGTTGTTGATGAAAGTGTAAAAAACGACAAGTATTCCATTGCCATCACCGATAATGGGAAGGGTATGGATAACGAAACTTTACAACAAGTTACCAACCCATTTTTTACTTCTCGTACAACACGGAAAGTTGGGATTGGAATTTCACTCTTAAAGCAAAATGCCGAACAGGCAGGCGGAACTTTCACCATAAATTCAAAAGTTGGCGAAGGCACAACTGTGAAGGCTGTTTTTCAGTTTTCAAATATCGACCGTCCCATAATGGGCGATATTGCAGGTACCATGACATTACTCATTGGGGCGAATCCGAACATACGTTTTATTTACAACCACAATACCAATTTAGGGAGTTTTGAATTCGATACCAACGAAGTAATTGAAGAACTTGAAGGTATTCCAATCAGCCACCCCGATATTATTAAAGCGCTTAAAGAACTGATTAACGAAAACCTTGAAATGATTGAAGCAAAATTAACATAAAGGTTCTGGGCAACGGGTTCAGCCTAATTATAAACAGACAAGCGCCCAGCGACTAGTAACCAGTGACTAGCGCCCAGCACCCAGATTATAAATATTGAGCAATGAAAATAAAAACACTGGCCGATTTGAAAAAAATTAAGGCCGAAGTACAGGAAAAAATTAAACTCAGGGAACAAGGCGAAAATGCCGGTAATATTGTACAGGTAAAAGTCGCGATGGCTACCTGCGGTATTGCTTCAGGAGCAAAGGAAACAATGTCATTCATCATCGAAGAACTCGATTTCAGGGGTATCGATGCCGTGGTTACCCAAACCGGTTGCATGGGGTATTGCTATGCCGAACCCACCATTGAAGTTACCCTGCCAGGCAAAGATCCCGTGGTTTATGGTTATGTCGACAGGGAAAAGGCAAGGCAGATCATTGACGAATACATTGTAAAGGGAGAGTTGGTTGACGGGATTATTCCGGTTAACTATAAAACAATCGACGAGTAGCAAATTTCTCAAACATAAATAACATGGCAGATTACAAAATGCATATCCTGGTTTGCGGGGGAACCGGATGCAGGGCTTCACAATCGGACAAAATTGTGGAAACCTTTAAAACAGAACTCGAAATGCATGGTTTAGACGATGAGGTTAAAGTTGTTGCAACCGGGTGTTTCGGATTTTGTGAAAAAGGGCCAATCGTAAAAATAATCCCCGACAACACATTTTACGTTCAGGCAGGTGTGGTTGATGTAAAGGATATTGTTGAAGAGCACATCATCAAAGGCAGGCCTTTGAAAAGGCTGCTATACCACGACCCTGCAACCAAGAGCCAGGTTACTGATACGGCCCATATCGACTTTTATAAGAAACAGGTTCGTATAGCATTGCGCAATTGTGGTTTTATCAATCCCGAAAACATTGAAGAATATATTGCCCGCGACGGCTATGCCGCCTTGGGAAGTGTATTGGAAATGAAACCATCTGAAGCAACGCAAATGGTTAAAGATTCAGGATTAAGGGGACGTGGCGGAGGTGGTTTCCCTACAGGCCTGAAGTGGGAAATTACAGCCAAAGAAAAAAGCGATCAGAAATATGTGGTATGCAATGCCGACGAAGGCGACCCCGGGGCATTTATGGACCGCTCTATTCTCGAAGGCGACCCTCATTCGGTTATCGAGGCCATGGCCATTTGCGGGTATTGCATTGGCGCAGGTAAGGGGTTGGTCTATATTCGGGCCGAATATCCGCTTGCCATCAACCGACTGAAAATTGCCCTTAACCAGGCACGGGAATTTGGATTGCTGGGTAACGACATATTGGGTTCAGGTTTCGATTTTGATATTGACATCCGATATGGGGCCGGGGCTTTTGTTTGTGGCGAAGAAACTGCTTTAATACATTCGATGGAAGGCTATAGGGGCGAACCAACCGTTAAACCGCCATTTCCTTCAGTTTCGGGTTATCTGGGCAAACCTACAAATGTGAACAATGTCGAAACGTTTGCAAACATCCCGGTAATTTTCAACAAAGGGGTTGAGTGGTTTAAAAGCATTGGCACCGAAAATTCGAGGGGAACAAAAGTATTCGCCCTGGCCGGTAAAGTTAACAATGTTGGCCTTATTGAAGTGCCCATGGGTATTACCCTGCGCGAAGTTATTTTCGACATAGGCGGGGGTATACGCGGAGGAAAAAAATTCAAAGCCGTTCAAACCGGCGGCCCTTCGGGCGGATGCCTTACAGAACAACACCTCGATACACCTATCGATTATGATAACCTTATTGCTGTAGGATCAATGATGGGATCAGGTGGGATGATTGTTATGGACGAGGACGATTGCATGGTTTCAATTGCTAAATTCTACCTCGAATTCACGCTCGATGAATCGTGCGGAAAATGCACACCCTGCCGCATCGGCAACAAACGTCTGCACGAGATTCTTGTGAAAATTACAAGCGGCAACGGTATCGAAGAAGATATCGAAAGGCTCAGGGTGTTGGGCAATGTGATCAAAGAAACTTCGCTTTGCGGTTTAGGCCAGACTTCACCAAACCCGGTTTTGTCAACCCTCGATAACTTTTATGATGAATATCTTGCACACGTAAACGATAAAAAATGCCCGGCCGGACAGTGTAAAGACCTTGTTCATTACGAGATCAATGCCAATGCCTGTACCGGCTGTACCCTTTGTTTCAGGAATTGCCCTGTCGGGGCCATCTCGGGCGAAAAGAAAATGCCGCATTATATCGACCAGTCATTATGTATTAAATGTGGCGTATGTTTTGAGAAATGCAGGTTTAAAGCCATCAGTATTGTTTAATTGAATCATACCGAAAATGGATAAAATAGAATTAACCATCGATAATAAAACGGTTGAGGTAAGTAAAGGGACAACCATACTCGAAGCAGCCAAAACAATAGGCGTACACATACCAACCCTGTGCCACATGAAGCTTCACGACATGGGCATTGAAAACAAACCTGGAGGTTGCCGCGTATGCGTTGTGGAAGTTGAAGGCCGGAGAAACCTGGCTCCCGCGTGTGTTACCGAAGCATTAAACGGTATGAAAATCAATACCCATTCAATGCGTGTGGTTAACGCCCGGCGAACCGTTACCGAACTGATCATTTCCGATCACCCTTACGAGTGCCTTACCTGTGCCAAAGCAGGTAATTGCGAATTGCAGCAACTGGCCCAGGATTTGGGCATCAGGGAGATCCATTACGAGGGGGAAAAATCGGTTTACCGCGAAGACACATCGCCGGCAATTATCCGCGACCTTGACAAATGCATCATGTGCCGCCGTTGCGAAATGATGTGCAACGAAGTACAGACCGTGGGTGTGCTTTCAGCCATAAACCGGGGATTTCAGGCTGTGGTATCGCCACCGTTTGAGCAAAACCTCGACCATTCGGTGTGTACCTATTGTGGGCAGTGTGTGGCTGTATGTCCTACAGGTGCTTTAACAGAAGTTGACCATACCCCTGCCGTGATCAGGGCATTGTCCGACCCTTCTAAAACCGTAATTGTGCAAACAGCGCCGGCCGTGAGGGCTGCTTTGGGCGAAGCATTTGGTCTCGAGCCCGGGACTTTGGTGACCGGCAAAATGGCTGCTGCTTTGCGCCGGCTGGGTTTCGATTTCGTTTTTGATACCGATTTTGCAGCCGACCTTACCATTATGGAAGAAGGGACTGAATTGCTCGGCAGGCTAAGCCGCCACCTCGAAGGTGATGAAACGGTGAAATTGCCCATACTGACATCGTGTTGTCCGGCCTGGGTAAACTTCTTCGAACACCAATTTCCCGATTTGAAAGATATCCCTTCATCGGCAAAAAGCCCGCAGCAAATGTTCGGGGCTATCGCAAAAACATATTTTGCCGATAAGCAAAAAATCGACCGGAAAGAACTTGTTGTGGTTTCAATTATGCCATGTGTTGCCAAAAAGTATGAGTGCAGCCGTGAAGAATTCAGTGTCGATGGCAATCCCGATGTCGATTATGCACTTACAACCCGCGAACTGGCTGCATTGATCAAACTGGCCAATATCGATTTTCACGTTTTGCCCGATGAAGAGTTTGACCACCCGCTTGGGGAATCGACCGGGGCAGGTGTGATTTTTGGCGCAACCGGCGGTGTGATAGAAGCTGCCGTGCGTACAGCATACGAATTGTATACAAAGAAATCACTTCCCCGCCTCGATTTTGAGGAATTGCGGGGGATGGAAGGGATACGTGAAGCTACCATCGACTTTGACGGGCTGCCCATAAAAATTGGTATCGCCCACGGACTTGGAAATGCCCGTAAGTTGCTTGAGGATATTCAATCGGGGAAATCGCAATTCCATGCCATTGAAATTATGAGTTGCCCCGGAGGTTGTATTGGCGGTGGAGGCCAGCCCTATCACCGTAGCAATTCTTCCATTCTGAAGAAAAGGCAAATGGCCATTTACAGTGAAGATAAAATGAAGATTCTCCGAAAATCACACGAAAACCCGTACATCATCAAATTATATGAAGAGTTCCTGGGGAAACCCATGAGCGAAAAAGCGCACCATTTGCTGCATACCAATTATTTCGACCGCAGTACCATTTTTGAACAGGAAGATTAACCCAAAACATTGAAGTTATGCCAAAAGTTAAATTATCGGAATATGCCACAAATACAGTGAAAGAAGTTTGTGCCAGTTTTAACAATAGCGAAGGGGAATTGATAAATGTACTGCACCAGGTACAGCAAAAATTAGGCTACCTGCCTGCCGAAGTACAGGAACTGGTGGCCAAAGAGCTGAATATGTCGGCCGCCAAAGTTTATGGTGTGGTTACGTTTTATTCGTTTTTTACCATGGTGCCACAGGGCGAAAACCCAATCTCCATTTGCATGGGTACTGCCTGTTATGTGCGAGGTGCTGAGCAGGTGCTCGATGAATTCAAGCGGCAACTTAAAATTGAAGTTGGCGAGACCACTACCGACGGGAAATTCTCGTTAAGCGCTTTGCGATGTGTTGGCGCCTGCGGGCTTGCCCCTGTTGTGATGGTTGGCGAAAAAGTTCACGGGCGGGTAGCGCCTACCGATGTCCGTAAAATTATTTCGGAATGTAAGGATGGATGCCTGACGTAGCAAAACCGTTTTAGAAATTATAAGAAATGCCCGGTAAATTTTGTGCCGGGCTTTGCTTTTACAGTAAAAACCTTCAAGGTTTCTGAATAGTTCAGTAAATCTAAAAGAGAAAGTGCTTTTTTATAATAAACCTGCTTTTTTAAGCAGTTCAATAATTTGTTCTTTGGTAATGTTTTCGAGTTGGCCCTTATCGTAAATGTAAACGAGGTAAACCTCGTTATCTTCGGTTACAAAGTAAGTTATAATCCTTGCCCCGCCCGATTTGCCTTTCCCTTTTGAGGTAATGGACATGCGTATTTTATAAATGCTGTGACCAAGATTGATGCCTGAATCCGGTTGTTCTTTCAGGATTTTAATAAGTGCCTGTAAATCGGTATTCAGTGAAGGATGTTTTTTAGCAAGCTTCTTGAAAAACTTTTTAAAGTCGGGTGTTGGATAAACGCTATAGTTCATTTAAGAAATCTTCAGCTGGTTGTTTCTCAATTTTTCCTTCCTTCATTAATTTAACCTGGTTAAGGCTTCCTTGAAGTTCATTCAATGCTTTTTTATCTGCTTCCGGCACTTCTACGTAATCCAGCGTTTTAATGAATTCCAAAAAAGTATTAAATTTATTATCGCTAATATTTAATGTCAATTGCTTCATAATTTTAAGTTTTTTTCGGCATAAGCCTGTTATTTTCCCAAATCTCTTGACGCTATATCAATCATACGAAAAACAAATATTTTTTGAATAAATGCCCTTTTTATTTAGATATATTTTTTGTTCTCGCCGATTGTAATAAAATATGTTTTTAAATAATACGGTAAAAATACGAAACCAATAAGTTATATCAAAAAACCTTCCTGTTTCAGGAACACAATTCGCTATATCTTTAATTGAAAGGGCACAAGACCCCAGCTATTTTACAATTGTATCGTTTGTTTCAGGGATTAAATTGCTGCTTTCAATCACTTTTGCTTCCGACAAAAAGGAGATCCCCTGTTTTTCGGTCGTTCCAATCATTACCGACTGCACCAAAAGCTGGTCGGAATAATTTTTCGCTCCCCATTCAACGATGAAATTTGCCCCGGCGCCACCACTTTTGTTCGTGCCTTCAACAACATATTCTATTGACTCAAGGGGGATTAAAAGAATAGGTTTCTTGAGGTATTTTTTCATCAACCTGCCGTAGGAATCATAATAGTCGGTTGCCAGGATATAAGCCGAATCGGTTTGTGATGTGTTTCGTATGCTAAGTGTTGTGGTTAGGGCAAAACGCCTGGTGCCGTCAACATGGTAAATATCGGAATAAACCGGAACATAAAGGATTTCAGAATAATTCAGCCGGGGTATGGTATCAATTGTTTTATATTCATGGCTGGGGTGGGTTTTTTTGCTGTTTTCAGAAACTTGTTGTATGCATCCGGTAACGAAGAGGTTTGTGAGTAAAGCAAACAGAATTAAAAACCCAGGTTTGCTGTTAATGGCTTTTATATAAATATTTGTCATCATTTTCCGGATTTTTCGAAAACGTATAACTTGCAAGTTAAGCTTTTTGGTACAAATTTCCGTTCAGGAGTGAACGGAAAATTTTAATGCTGTGATCCATGGTTGTCATTACCCTTCTTAACCCACTATCAATTCCTTGAAGAAGTAAAAACTCATCAGCCCCGAAGCAATTAGTTTCAGAATTGTGCCTCCAAGGAACCCTATAAATGCCCCAAACCCTGAACGGAGGGCATCGCCGGTTTTTTTCCCGTCAATAAGTTCCCCGATAACTGCGCCGGCAAACGGGCCAATAATGATCCCGAAGGGAGGGAAAAAAAACAAACCTGCAATAAGCCCGATAATGCTTCCCCAGATGGCTTTTTTGCTTCCCCCGTATTTTTTGGTGCCAAGC
>JAFGEV010000080.1 GCA_016931385.1 Prolixibacteraceae bacterium | reverse complement strand
GGTTGTGGTAAATGGTAAATGGAGTTTCCGAAACCACAAATTCACCAGCATTTGCCTGGTTTGAAATTTTCACCAGGCATTGAGTGGCATTGGTATCGGGCAGGGTCCAGTTGTATTTGCCCGAAGATGCGTTAAGGTTTGAAACAATTGGCGAATAAGTTTGCCCGTTGTCGCAGGAATAGGAAAGGTTTACAAGGCCAATCCGCGATGGGGCTTCCCATGATATTTGCATGCTTGTTGAGTGCTTTTTGTAAATTCCAGGCTCATTCGGAAAAACAAGCTCAATAGGTATAGTTTCGAGCAGGTCGGTTTTAAAGCGGTTAAACAATTCGTTATTGCTTTCCTTTCCGGCAACAATATCGGCATGGTTGTAGCCAGGGAAATACCTTACACGTTTAGGTGTATGCCCTTCGAAAGCAGCACTTTGGTAGGGAACAATTCCGTCGTTGTCAAATTCGAAACTTTCTTTTAGGATGTAAGCGCCAACCTTGTACTGTTCTTCAACCGTATTGTATGGCGGAAATAAAAATTCGCCATCAACTGTTCCAACATAACAAACCATTTCTGAATCGAATTCGGTATGTGTATTAAGGTTTGCCAGCCAGTCGTTCCGTTCATCAGTATATTTATTGTAATTAAGAAGCCCATCGTAATTGTCCCAGTGCAGGTTGCTGCGGTTTACCTCGTTGTATTTTGTTTCATTAAATACCAGAGCCTCGATAGTAACCATTGTGAGTTGGAGTAAAATGTTCACTTCACTATCGCGTGCCGGGCCGTTTGCCATGGGCGAACCATGGTGGGGCGAACCCAATGTGATAAGTAACTTTACGTTTTCGCCGCATTGCCTGCCTGAATTGCTTCCACTGGTAAAGGTATTTTCAATCATAAACGAGCGGGAAACCAACCCGCCCATGCTGTGTGCAATAATGACAAAAGGTTCCTCATGAAGACCTTCTTCCTGAAGCTTGTTGCGCATCAACCCTCCTAACTCCTGAACCGAAACTGCATTCGACCAGTATTTCACATAGTAAGGTTTGAAGTATTTTCTTAGTTCAGTATCGTTGAGCAGGTAGTTTCTGAAAAAATCCCAGTATCCTGTGCCCGGGGGAGCAGGCTTTCCCTGAAAACTCCAGCCATGAACCATTATTATGGGAATTCTGCCTTCGGGTTCAATTTCAGGATTGGGATCCTGTATGTACAGCAATTCATCATCGTTTTTCAGATAAGGGAGTGCAACATCTCCGGGATCAGAGGTGGCAACCGATATTTTTGTCTGCCCGTTTTTCTGCACTGTATTTCTGTCCATTTCAGGATCATTTGCCCGGGAAGTGATACCTGTTAAAAGAATAAATAAACTCAGGATAAAATTTGTATGTCTCATCTTTTAAGTATTGATACGAATATACATAAAAACAAATTCCAATCCCGATTTACTCCACGATCAGATTCCAAAAGGCCTACTTCAAAAAACCTGCTTTTTTGCATTAAGCACATAAGTTTTCGGGTTATCATAGTTGTCCGCTTCACGTCTTCTTTGTTATCCCTGGCAACAATGACAATCCCGATGTTCGTCAGGAACAACAACGACAATAATCTACATCTCGATATCTCGAATTTTAATTTCATTTCCAGTCACAATTCTCCCTTTCTGGAGTTTGAATTTTTCTTAATATCTTTGAGCAATGCCGAAAGCAAAAACCATATATGTTTGCCAGAGTTGTGGCGCCACTTCTCCAAAGTGGATTGGCCACTGCCCATCGTGCGGAGAATGGAATACCTACGTTGAAGAAATTGAAATATCCTCTCCGAAAAGCAAGCGCAGTGTTTCGAATTCCATGATTCTAGAAAAACCGCTCACTTTGCAGGAAATACCCCTTGGTAAAACCGACCGTTTTTCAACCGGTAATTCTGAATTTGACCGCGTATTAGGGGGCGGGCTTGTGCCCGGTTCAATCGTTCTTTTGGGAGGTGAACCAGGCATTGGCAAATCAACACTGGCCCTACAGGTAGCGCTTACATTGAAAGGCAAAAGCGTTCTTTACATTTCGGGCGAAGAGAGCCTCGAACAAATAAAACTCCGTTCAACACGGTTATCCGATGAGAACGGCCAATGCCTTTTCCTTAGCGAAACCTTGCTTGAAAACATACTGGCACAGATTGACAGGATTAATCCGGGCCTGTTGGTCATCGATTCAATTCAGACCGTGAACACCGAAATGATTGAATCGGGTGCCGGCAGTGTATCTCAAATCAGGGAATGTACAGCTGGCATAATGAAAAAAGCAAAGGCCATGTCAGTTCCGGTTATCTTAATTGGGCATATTACCAAAGAAGGGAGCATTGCAGGCCCCAAGGTGCTTGAGCATGTTGTCGATACTGTCCTTCAGTTTGAAGGCGACCGGAATTTTATGTACCGCATTTTACGGGCGAGTAAAAACCGATTTGGGTCGACCAGCGAAATGGGGATTTTTGAAATGCGTCACGACGGCCTTCGGCAGGTATCGAACCCATCCGAACTTCTGATCAACTCGGAACACCAGGGCTTGAGCGGGGCGTCAATAGCCGCCGCAATTGAGGGGGTACGCCCTTTTCTGATCGAGGTTCAGGCACTGGTAAGTTCAGCAGCTTATGGAAACCCTCAGCGTTCGGCAACAGGTTTCGACCTGCGCAGGTTAAATATGTTACTGGCCGTACTCGAAAAACGTGCCGGTTTTAAACTGGTAACCAAAGATGTATTCCTGAACATTGCCGGCGGTATTAAAGTGACCGATCCGGCAATCGATCTGGCTGTGATCTGTTCGGTACTCTCATCAAACTTCGATAAAGCCGTGAGTATGAATTTTTGCCTTGCCGGAGAGGTAGGGCTTACCGGTGAAGTACGCCCTGTAAGCAGGCTGGAACAACGAATTGGTGAAGCAGAAAAACTTGGATTTTCAAAAATTATTGTTCCAGCGGCCAACAAAGGGATTGATCTGAAAAAGTACAATATTGGCATAGCCAGGGTAAAAAACGTGAACGAAGCCTTGCGTATTCTTTTTAAAAACGACAATTAACTTATTATAAAATAAGAATGAAACTACATATTTTGATAGCAATATTTTTACTTGTTGCAGTTGGCTGCAAACGAGACCCAAAACCCAGAGAAACCCTTAATGAAAAAATATTTGTTGATGTATTGACCGACATCCACATTGCTGAAGGAATTTATGGCGAACGTAGCAGGATACCTATCGACAGCCTGAAGTCGGAACTGCTATATGAAGCGGTGCTTATAAAACACAATGTATCAGAAGAAGAAATGGTTGCAACTACAATGTATTATTCACGCCACCCGCGCGAGTACGATAAAATTTACGATGAAGTATTAAGCAGGTTGAGCGCTATGCTTGAAGGCGAAAACAGCAAAAAAACGATTGATATCGACAAAGTAGAATGATTTTTGATTCCCGTATTCCTGCTTCAGTTTCCTAATTGATATCTTTGCAGAAATTTTAATGAATGGCAACGTTTCTATTCGATAAAACTGTTTTTGGTCCCGTTATCAGCAGGAGGCTGGGCATATCGCTTGGCATAAACCTGTTGCCAAATACAAGCAAACTCTGCTCGTTCGATTGCATTTACTGTGAATGTGGCTGGAACCCCGATCCCAGAAAAGTTAAAGCATTATTGCCAACCCGCCGGGAAGTCAGTTCTGCCCTTGAAAGGAAACTTTCGGAAATTGCACTCGAAAAGCAATTGCCCGATGTAATTACTTTTGCAGGCAATGGCGAACCAACTATGCACCCAAATTTTTCAGAGATTATCGATGACACAATAGAAATAAGGAACCGCCTTGCCCCGGGTGCACGTATTGCAGTGTTATCAAACTCGATGCACCTCAATAAACCAAAAGTTTTTGAGGCATTGAAAAAGGTCGATGACAATATTCTTAAGCTTGATTCGGCAATTGCTGAAACCATTGAAATCATGGATCGCCCTGTAGGCCGCTTTAACCTGGAAAAACTTGTTGAACAGCTATGTAAGTTTAACGGTAAACTTGTAATTCAAACTATGTTCCTGAAAGGAAGCTATCAAGGCCGGGAATTCGATAATACAACTCAGCGGGAAATTGATGCCTGGATAGGACTTCTGAAAAAAATCAAACCCGAAAAGGTTATGATCTATACCATTGCGCGCGACACACCCATTGATACGTTGCAAAAAGTATCTGAAGAAAAACTCTGTTCAATTGCTGAGATTGTAAACCGGCGCCTGAATATAAAAACAGAAGTGTCGGGTTAAAGCTTCAACCTTTCCCGTTTTCCACTATATTCCAGCCAGGTAGGTGGTTCTGAAAAATCCATCCCGTTCCCAACCGATTCTTCAACCACAACCACGCGAAACATCCTGTTTGTTTCCATACCGGGATAGGTGCCTTCAGCCGGGTCAACTACCAGTACGTTGTTTCTTCCTGTGTATGTGAACCTGATAACAGATGATTCACCATTTTTATAGCCATTCCCATCGCCGGCATCCTCGTACAAAACGAATTCAGCGTTATCTGATGGGTAAATCCTTATTTCCATCGGGGAAAACAGGCTGTCGGCTGAGTTTGAACCAATGGTTGCAAAGGGTATAACCGATCCGGCTTTTACGAAAACAGGAATAGATTCATTGGTTATTTCCACATCTATACTGTTTCCACCCTCGTAACGGATACCGGTATAAAAATCGAACCAGTCGTTTCCTTTCGGAAGATAAATACTTTTCTGTTTTATACCGGGTTCAACCACCGGGCAAACCATTATCGATTTGCCAAAAAGGAACTGGTTGTCAGTCATGGTCGCCTTTTCATCATCGGGATAATCGAAAAGCAGCGAACGGACAAATGTTTTGTTATTGGCTACAACATCGTGCGCAGTTGAATAGATATAAGGCAATAAACGGTACCTGAGTTCAACGGCCTTTTTCATTTGGTTGAAATATTCGGGCGAAGTGTTTTTAAATGAGATTATACTGCCTTTTGGAGATGAAGCGAAAACGGGATTAAAAACGGCATATTGATACCAGCGTAACATGAGTTCACTGTATTGCTGGGGGGTCAAACCTTCGGGCGATATATGTTCAATGCCAGATGAAGTCCAGTAAGGCTGCCCTGACAATGAATAATTTATGCCTGATACAACCTGGCATTTCAGCGCGTCCCAATTATTAATTTTTATTCCGGAAAGAAGGAAAGTCCCATATTTTTGAATGCCGGGGAAGTTTATATGGGTGGGGATACAGGGCCTTTCGGATGTAGCCTGTTCAACAACTTTTTCATATTCGGGTGCCATCCCAATATATGAAGCCATGTTTAAAACAGGGTCATTTTCTTGTTTATCTTTTGAAAGCGATATTGCCATTTCTTTTTCAAATAGCGGGAAATATTCCGAAGAAACAGTTTCAACCGGGATACCTTCCAAGAGATATTCATTTCTCAGGTTTCCGGTTTTTATATCAGAATCATCAGGAATAAGCCAATGTCCAAAGGCCCAGCGGGGCAGCATAGGCACAATGCCTGAAATGCTTCTGATTTCAGAAACAATTGTTTCCCAGTCGGGGCCATAAATAAAAAAATATTGTATTTCTTCTCCAATTACCGACTCAAGTTCGAGCCCGCTTCTGGCGTCAGAAAAAAGAGTTGAAGAATAGTTATCCCAAATCATTGCATATCCTTTTTCGGAAAAGAAAAGGGGAGTGGCAATATTTTCTTCATCCTGTTTTAGCTGGAATGAAAGATTTCGCAGGCAGTAGCGGGGCGTTTCACCAGTTTGCCCAAAACCGAAAATCCGTTCATTGGGATTTAAAAAGTAGCGCTGTTTAACACGATAGCTTTCGGAACTGTCGTTGTTTTTCTGAAAAGTCCGGTCCGATTCAATTAACAATTTATTTCCATCGCGGTTATAAATCCTTACAAGCCCATCTTCCTGTATGCTTATGAGAAGCTCGCTGGTTGTGATTTCGATGTTGTTATAAGCGTAACCCACTTTAAATTTAACAGCCTCCTGAGGCTCATTTGCAATCAGGCTATTAAAATCTGAAAATTCAACGCTCATACCCGATATCAGTTTAACCGACCGTGGCGACCATATTTCAACGCGCAACATCCGCGATTTTACCCCGATACCCTCAAGGTCAACTGTAACTTTATTCCCATCGATTTTATAAAGCGAACGGGCATATGTCCCTGATGCGAGAAAAAGAAATATCAAAAACCAGTTAAACTTTTTCATGTGTTTAAATCATTTTAAGTTAATGTCATATTGTTGCATCGATGAGTTCAATTCTGAACTTCATGGTAACTTGCAGGGTAAGATTTACAAAATTACCCAGCTCGTTTCATAGCTTATCAAATAAATTTCCTTCCACTTCTTTGCGCAAAATGCGCAATACTTCACCAAATTTTATACCATGTTTGAAGTTTGAAAATTCCTGGATATTTTACCTAAAAGCAGGATTTAAAAATTCTTAACCAATTTACTGGTTTTTTAGCAAAATAAAAAAGCCTGTGAAGCATGAATGCAACACAAGCTGATAAATATTTTAAAAATAGTTAAAGTTTTTTGGCTACTTCAACTTCCTTGAACGATTCAATAATATCGCCAACCTTGATGTCGTTGAAATTGGTAACGTTCATCCCGCATTCGTAACCATGCGAAACATCTTTAACATCTTCCTTAAAGCGTTTTAACGAACCGAGTTCGCCTGTAAATATCACGATTCCGTCGCGGATTACCCTGACTTTATTGTTCCGGTTTATTTTGCCATCGCGTACGATACAGCCGGCAACCGTTCCAACTTTTGATATTTTATATACTTCCTGAATTTCGGCTGTGCCGGTAATTTCTTCTTTGATATCGGGCGAGAGCATTCCTTCCATCGCAGCCCTGATTTCTTCAATGGCATCGTAAATGATTGAATAAAGGCGTATGTCGATTTGCTCCTGTTCGGCCAGTTTACGGGCTGCAAGCGAAGGCCTTACCTGGAACCCGATGATAATGGCATCGGATGCAGTTGCCAGCATCACATCCGATTCGGATATCTGGCCAACGGCTTTATGTTTCACATTCACCTGGATTTCTTCAGTTGATAGTTTTATGAGCGAGTCGGAAAGCGCTTCGATTGAGCCGTCAACGTCGCCTTTTACAATTACGTTAAGCTCCTGGAAGTTTCCAATAGCGATACGACGGCCAATTTCATCGAGGGTAATGTGTTTTTGTGTGCGCATGCCTTGTTCACGCTGGAGTTGTTCGCGCTTATTGGCTATTTGCCTTGCTTCGCGTTCGGTTTCCATCACGTTGAACTTATCACCTGCCTGGGGTGCACCGTTCAGTCCCAGTACAAGGGCTGGTTCAGCGGGGCCTACTTCGTATATTCGCTGGTTTCTTTCGTTAAACATTGCCTTTACGTGCCCCATGTAGGGTCCGGCCAATATGATATCCCCTTCACTCAAAGTGCCGTTTTGCACCAGTACTGTTGCCACGTAGCCTCTTCCTTTATCGAGTGACGATTCGATAATTGAACCGACAGCCCGTTTGTTTGGGTTGGCTTTTAATTCAAGCATTTCGGCCTCGAGCAAAACTTTCTCGAGCAGTTCCTCTATTCCAATGCCATTTTTTGCCGATATATCGTGCGACTGATATTTGCCTCCCCATTCTTCAACCATGTAATTCATGCCGGCCAGTTTTTCTTTTATGGCTTCGGGGTTTGCGCCAGGTTTGTCGATTTTGTTAATTGCAAAAATGATGGGGACACTGGCAGCTGCAGCATGGTTAATTGCTTCAACGGTTTGTGGCATCACATTATCGTCGGCAGCCACAATAATAATGGCAATGTCGGTTACCTGTGCGCCACGTGCACGCATGGCAGTAAAGGCTTCGTGCCCGGGTGTGTCGAGGAATGTTATTTTACGGCCATCGGTTAGCTCAACGTTATACGCGCCAATATGTTGGGTAATGCCACCTGCTTCACCGGCAATAACATTTGTTTTTCTTACATAGTCGAGCAATGAAGTTTTCCCGTGGTCAACATGGCCCATAACAGTTACAATGGGGGGCCTTGGTAATAATTCATCATCGGTGTCGGTATCTTCTTCAATGGCCTCCATTACTTCAGCGCTGATAAATTCAACCTTAAAGCCAAATTCTTCGGCTACAAGCGACATGGTTTCAGCATCGAGCCTCTGGTTTATCGACACAAACAATCCAAGTGACATACAGCTTGAAATTACCTCTGTAGGCGAAACATTCATCATGGTAGCCAGTTCGTTCACCGATACAAATTCGGTAACCTTAATAATTTTCTTTTGCTGCAGTGCCATAGCCTCTTCACTGGCCATTTTTTCAGAAATTGCAGCACGTTTTTCCCTGCGGTATTTCGATCCTTTCGATTTCGATTTAGTGGTTAAACGTGCAAGGGTATCTTTAACCTGTTTTTGCACATCTTCTTCTGAAATTTCCTGGTGGTAAGGCCTTTTTCGTGTATGTTGTTTTGAGGGGCCTTTTCTTGAAGGTGCTTCTTTCTTTTCGTCAGAAGGTTGACGTGAAATATCGATTCGTTCTTTTTGAATTCTTTTTCTTTTTTTTCTTTTTGCTGCAGAATCAGCGCTTTCGTTAAAGCCACCTTCGTTTCGATGAGGGTGCTTTTTGATTTTTGAAACATTCTCAGCAGAGGAACCATCGTCGCGACGGGGAGGTTCCTTTCTCTCTTTTTTCTTTAAATTTTCGCGGTTTTTCCGTTCTTCTTCCTTTTGTTTTTTTGTTTTTTTAGGAGGCCGGGTTCTTTGGTTTATGTCATCGAGGTTGATTTTACCAACAACTTTAAGGTCTCCTTCAACTTTAGGTATATTGGTTATAATTTCTTCGGGTTCAGTAGGTTTTTTTACGGGTTCGGGTTTTTGTTCAGTTATGTTTTTCTCTTTGGGCTTAATTTCCTTAACGGCTTTTTCCGGAGCTGGTTTTGTTTCTATGGGTTTCTCAGCTGGTTTTGTTCTTTCTGGTTTTTCAACAACTGGAGTTTCAGGCTGTTTTTCAGGCACTGGTTTGGAGGGAACTTCAGGCTGAGTTTTTGTCGTTTCTTTCGGGGTTTCGGGTGTTGGTTTTGGTTTCTTCTTATCAAGCTCAATTTTACCAACAACTTTAATTTCTTTTTTGGGAACCAGGCTAATATCGTCCTGTTTCTCTTTTTGTGGTGGAGTTACAGCCTTGTGAGCGCTGTGATCGGTTATCATTAAAACATTATCTTCTTCGCCTTCATCGGTTTGGTCTTCATCGGTTTCAGAAATATCGTCGATTGTAAGTGACTCATTTTTCTGATGTCTGTGGCTCCGCAAGTTCAGTTTCTCCGATTCCTTTTTTAAGTCAATATCTTTACTGTATTCTTTTTGAAGAATAACATATTGTTCGTCATCAATTTTTGCGTTAGGATTCGAATCAACCGAAAAACCCTTTTTATTCAGAAATTCAACCATTGTTGAGATTCCAACATTGAATTCCCTGGCTACTTTTCCTAATCGTTGTGTTCCTTTGCCTGGCTCCATATTAACCTTTCGAATATTATTTAGTCCCTTTCCTGGTTATGACTCAAATTCAGATTTCAATATATTTAATACATCATCAATGGTTTCTTCTTCAAGGTCGGTTCGTTTAATCAGGTCTTCACGCGAGAGGCTTAACACGTTTTTGGCCGTGTCACATCCTATCGCTTTTAATTCGTCAATTACCCAGCCTTCAATTTCGTCGCTGAATTCGTCAAGGTTTACATCTTCATCGTCCGACTGCATTTCCCTGTACACATCAATTTCGTAACCGGTAAGCTGGCTTGCGAGTTTTATGTTGAGCCCGCCCTTGCCTATAGCCAGTGAAACTTCATCGGGTTTAAGGTAAACCTCGGCAGTTTTTGATGCTTCATTAATTTTAATGCTTGATATTTTGGCAGGGTTAAGAGCTCTTTGGATATACAGTACACTGTTTGATGTGAAATTGATTACATCGATATTTTCGTTGCGCAATTCCCTTACAATGCCATGAATCCTTGAACCTTTCATCCCAACGCAAGCGCCTACCGGATCGATGCGTTCGTCGTATGATTCTACGGCAATTTTTGCCCTTTGGCCGGGTATTCTTACAATTTTCTTTATGGTAATCAGGCCGTCGAAAATTTCAGGAACTTCAAGTTCAAAAAGCCTTTCAAGGAAAGCCGGCTGTGTTCTCGACAAAATGATCATAGGGTTATTGTTGCGCAGTTCCACTTTATAAACTACCGCCCTAACATTGTCACCTTTTCTGAAATAATCGGTAGGGATTTGTTCCGATTTTGGCAAAATCAACTCGTTGCCTTCGTCATCGAGGACCAGGATTTCCTTTTTCCATATCTGGTAAACTTCTCCAATGACAATTTCGCCAACTTTGTCTTTATACTTGGTATAGATGCTGTCTTTTTCCAGTTCGAGTATTCTGCTGGCAAGGTTTTGCCTGAGATTTAATATGGCCCTTCTTCCAAAATCGAGCAGTTTAACTTCGTCGCTTACTTCCTCGCCAACCTCAAAATCAGAGTCAATTTTTTTGGCTTCCGAAAGAGGTATTTCTTTATTTGGATCGGTAAAATCTTTGTCGGCCACGACTTCGCGATAGTGCCATATTTCAAAGTCGCCCTTGTCGATATTAATAATGATATCGAAATTTTCGTCGCTTTCGTACTTCTTCTGAAGCATACTTCTGAACACATCTTCAAGCACGCTCATCATTGTGGCGCGGTCGATGTTTTTTAACTCTTTAAATTCGGCAAACGTATCGATAAGGTTAACGTTGTCCATTTTTCAATAAAGTTTATTATTTAAACGAAACTATATTTTTCACCTCAGGCATTTGGTCGAACAGGTATGTTTTTATACTGGTAACCTCAACCTTCTTTTTTTTTCCTTCAACTTTCTCAACCGATTTAATTTCAAGTTCAAAGCCTTTGTTGTTAACAGTTTTAATTACTCCGGCAACGGGTTTTTCCCCGGGGAGTATTACCTCAACCAGGCTTCCAATGTTTTTCACCCACTGTCTGTAAACTTTAAAAGGCTTGCCCAAACCTGCTGAAGAAACAGATAATTCAAAATCTTCTGTTTCACGGTCGAGCTTGTGTTCAATATACCGGCTTACTTCGACACATTTTTGAATAGAAACACCGTTATCGCCATCGATGGTAACTTCGATGACATTGGCCTTACTAACCTTTACTTCAACCAGGAAGTATTCTTCGGAAAGCGCTCCGGCAGCCAGTTTTTCTATTGTTTCTGCGTCAATCATACATTAACTCTAATAAAATAGGGGACTTCTGCCCCCTATATTTTGAATAGAATTGGCGCAAAATTACAAATAATAAATGAATTGGACAAAATAGGTAAATTAATATCGTTAAGATGAAAATTATTTTTTCAAGGCTAATTAACAAGCTTCTTTATGGTATATTATTAAAGGATGTTTTACTTTCGTTTTTTTAGAAATAATTGGTCAATATAAAATGGATATCAATAAAAGAAAAATTATCAACGACCCGGTTTCAGGTTTTATCAACCTGCAAAGCGAACTGATGTTCGATTTGATTGAACACAGTTATTTCCAGAGGCTCCGAAGAATAAAGCAACTCGGATTGTCGTATTTGGTATACCCCGGAGCAAACCATACCCGTTTTGAACATGCGCTTGGCGCACTACACCTGATGCGTTCGGCAATTGATTCGCTCAGGAACAAAGGTATATGCATTGGCAATGAAGAAGCCGAAGCTGTATCTGTTGCCATTTTACTTCACGATATCGGGCACGGGCCTTTTTCACACGCGCTCGAATATTCACTGGTTAGCGGGATACCCCATGAAATAATGTCACTGGTTTTGATGGAAAAGTTAAATGCCGAGTTCGGGCATAGGCTCGACATGGCCATCGAGATTTTTCAAAACAAGTATTCAAAAAAATTCCTTCATCAGTTGGTGGCGAGCCAACTTGACATGGACAGGCTCGATTACCTGAGGCGTGACAGCTTTTACAGCGGTGTGATTGAAGGGGCAATCGGATCGGACCGAATAATAAAAATGCTGAATGTAAAAGATGATAACCTGGTGGTTGAAAAAAAAGGCATCTATTCGATCGAAAAATTTTTAATTGCTCGCAGGTTAATGTACTGGCAGGTATATCTGCATAAAACGGTCATTGCTGCCGAAAATATGCTGATTAAAATTCTGGAAAGGGCAAAAGAGCTTGTAAGTAAAGGGGAAACGTTGTTTTGCCCCCCACAATTACACTGGCTTTTAAAATGCAATATTCAGCGTAGTGACCT
>JAFGEV010000079.1 GCA_016931385.1 Prolixibacteraceae bacterium | reverse complement strand
GAACACCAGATAAACAGAAGGACTGAATTTAAGGTCCTGGAAATTAATTAGACAAGTTTTCCTTATTTTAATATACTTGTTTTCCTCAAAAAAAAGGGAAATTTTTCCCCGCCTGAAAGGGCGGGGTTTTTTATTAGTTTTATTGCAATTAATTCTAATGCTTAGGTGAATTTTATTTTTTGGATTTTATATCGTTTTACATCAGAATTGAAATTTGTTTTTGGATTTTGGGATTTGGATTTTGCTTTGACCACCATAGCGCAGCGAAGGTGGTGGGTTTGGGATTTACTATATAAACACCAGATTATCCGGGGTAAGTTTTTTCTCCCCATTCCACCTGTACGCCGTAAGCGTTTGCGAACGCACCACGCAACGGTCAACACAACACAGGTTATCCTGTACAACCAAATTGCCATTTTCGATACAATAGTGTCCGAAGAATACCGGCGGTAAATTTGATTCATACGGTTTAACCTGAGGTGTGATTTCGACAGGGATTGTGTAAGGAGGTAAAATGTACCGGTTACTGAACGAGAGGTCTCTAAAGGTTTTTCCCCCGGCGCTTTCCCACCATTTAATCCTGAACCTTCTTTTTGATATCCCCTTGTTATCTTTTATAATCAGGTCCTTCGGGAGTTCAAATTCTATGCCCCTGATGGTTTCGTTCACCGCCCTGTATAAAACAGGGTTTTGAATATAGGCCTTGAGGAATGCTTTTTTGATCTTTGGTTCACCCAGCCTGAACTGCTCTATTGTCGAAATGTGTTCGTCAATCCATCCCCCATGAACGATCCTGATTTGATCCAGGTCGATGTAGAAGGGAAGCGTACGGAACCATTTAATGGCTTCTTTAAGGTTTTCCTGGTCATTGGCGTATTCGTACATTGTTTTTAAGAGGGGCAGTTTATACCTGGCAATGTGTTTGTGAAAAAATTTTCCTGTTTTATCGAGGGTAAAATAAAGTATGGCATTTAATTCGTGGTTGCCAAGTATGGCAAGTGCATTGCCGTTATCAACCATATTTCTAATGAGGTTCACCGTGTCGCGAATTTGAGGGCCGCGGTTGATGTAATCGCCTGTAAATATTATTTTACGGCTAGGGTGCATGTAGCTTTTACCGTTTTTTTTGTACCCCAGTTTCTTGAGCATTTTAACCAACAGGGAGTAATGCCCATGTATGTCGCCAACAATATCGTACATATAAAAAAATCAATAATGCCAAAATAATAAAAGGGCTGAATAAATCGGCCCTAATATGATTTTTTTTTTATTAAATAACTTAGCTGAAAATTAACCGCAAATCAGAAAATCTTGTGGCCTCCCTGGCCAATTTCTGCCACATAAAATTCAGGCTTCAACCCTGTCCTTTCCTGGTATTTCTTTCCTACCTGTTCAATAAATGTATCAACAGCTTCATCTTTAACCAGCGATACAGTTGAACCACCGAAACCTCCGCCTGTCATTCGCGATCCGATAACCCCTTCAATTTTACGGGCCTCTTCAACCATAGTATCCAACTCGGGGCCGGTCACTTCGTAGTCGGCTTTCAGCGAATCGTGAGAGCCGTTCATAAGCCGGCCAAATTCAACAATGTTTCCGGCTTTAAGTTCCCTCACGGCATCGGTTGTACGCTTTATTTCAGTAACAACATGCCGGGCGCGGCGTTTGGCAACATCATCGTTGAATTTATCTTCAAGGGAAAAAAACTCTTCGGGAGATATCTCTGCAAGATTTGTGATGTTTTTAAAAGGTTTAATGGTTTCAACAGCAGCCTGGCACTGTGCAACGCGTTCGTTGTATTTTCCCGAGTCGAGTGAGTGGGGGCTGTTGGTGTTACCAATTACAATTTTAATCCCTTCGAGCTTTACAGGTACCAGTTCGAATTCAAGGGTATCACAGTTGAGGAAAATGGCATGATCGGCTTCGCCCATTGCCGATGCAAACTGGTCCATTATGCCACAGTTTACCCCGGCAAATTCATGTTCGGCCTTTTGTCCCATTAAAGCGAGGTCAACCTTTCCTATTCCAAAATTATACTGGTCGTTTATGGCTACAGCTGTAACAACTTCAAGGGCAGCAGAAGATGAAAGCCCGGCGCCTCCCGGGACATTTCCGTAAATAAGGATATCGGCCCCAGTTTCAGGCTTGAACCCCCTTTTAACAAACTGGGCAATGGTTCCAAGCGGGTAATTAACCCAATTGCCTCTTGCCAGTGGAGTTGTAAGTGCATCGAGGCTGATTTGCTCATTGCTTTCAAGGTTCAAAGAGGCAAACCTTAAAAACGGATTATTTGTTTTTCTTATCACACAATAAGTGCCAAAAGTTAATGCGCAGGGAAAAACATAACCACCGTTGTAATCGGTATGTTCGCCAATCAGGTTAACCCTGCCGGGCGAAAAATAACCCGATACATTGCCTTCGCCATAATTCTTTTTAAACGCTACTTTTAAATCATTAATTTCCATTATAAAATTTTAATGTGAATTTTTTGTTGAACTAATTTCCATCGGAAAAATAAGAAAATATATAAATGATACCTACCTGTTGGTTGTTGTTTCTAAAAAAAATGATTGAATTGTTGATATTGTTTTTTAATTTCATCCCTGCAAAGCGATACAAATTGCTTCGAAAGTGGATTTAAGGGGGAATTTCCGGTTTTTGTATTGAGCTTAAAAGAAAAGCCTGACAGGTACACTCTTTTTCAGGCAAGTAAAAATATGAATATATACAAATGAAAACGTTAATTGAGCTTTTTGAAACCAGTGTAGGCAAATATGCCGACCGTCCGTTAATGTGGGAAAAAATTGATGGAAAGTATGAAGCTTTCTCATTCAAGCATTTGCACGACGAGGTTTGTGCTTTTGGCGCAGGCCTTATATCAATGGGCATAAAAAAGGGTGACCGTATCGGACTGATTGCCGAGGGCAGGGTTGATTGGCTCGTGAGTGAGTTGGGCATTTTTTATGCCGGTGCAGTAAACGTGCCCCTTTCAATAAAACTCGATGCAGGAACCGAGATTGCTTTCAGGTTAAAGCATTCGGGTTCGAGAATGGTAATTGTGTCGTGGACCCAGGCAGAAAAAGTTGAGGCAATATTGAAGGATTTGCCCCAGATTGAAAAAATAATCTATCTCGATGCAATTTCTGAAGATGCCCCTCACAGAATTCAATTCAAAACAATTAAAGAAGCCGGTAGAAAATACCTTGAGGACGAAAAAAATCTGAAAACCTTTGAATCGATATGGAGAGGGGTTGAACCCGGCGACCTTGCCAATATATCCTACACCTCGGGCACAACGGCCGACCCAAAGGGCATCATGCTTTCGCAATATAACTATGCCGAAAATGTTCGGCAGGCAAACACCCTGATGAGCATAACCCCCGATTACAAAACACTGACCATCTTACCCTGGGACCACTCGTTTGCACACACAGCCTGTTTATATTGCTTCATGTACAACGGGGCAAGCATTGCCGGGCAGGAAATTGGCAAAACTCCTTTGGAAACCCTGAAAAATATCCCAAAAAACATTAACGAGATCAAACCTGACATCATGATGAGCGTTCCGGCCTTATCGAAAGCTTTCAGGAAAAACATTGAAACAGGTATTAGGGCGAAAGGAAAAACCACAGAAAAATTATTCAATCTCGCTTTGAAAACAAGTTATGCATACAATGGCCTTGGATTCAACAGGGGGAAGGGTTTTCGCATTTTGCTGAAACCCCTGGTTAAGCTTTTCGATAAAATTCTGTACAGCAAAATCAGGGCAAATTTTGGAGGGAATTTCAAATTCTTTATTGGCGGTGGTGCCCTTCTCGATATTGAACTGCAACGTTTTTTTGCAGCTATTGGAATGCCCGTGATGCAGGGTTACGGCCTTTCGGAAGCATCGCCCGTTATATCGTCCAATTCGCTCGATGCGCATAAGTTCGGTTCATCGGGCAAACTGGTGAAGTATATGGATCTGAAAATTTGTGACGATAACGGGAAGGAATTGCCACCGGGCGAAAAAGGAGAAATTGTAATAAAGGGCGGCAACGTGATGCTGGGCTACTGGAAAAATGAAAAGGCAACAGCCGAAACCATTAAAGACGGCTGGTTATATACCGGCGATATGGGTTACATGGACAAGGACGGTTTTCTGTATGTGCTTGGCCGTTTTAAAAGCCTGCTGATTGGAAACGACGGTGAAAAATTCAGTCCCGAGGGCATCGAAGAAGCCCTGGTTGACCAGTCGCCGTTTATCGAGCAGTGCATGTTGTACAACAACCAGAATCCTTATACCACGGCCATGATTGTGCCGAATATTCAAAACCTTAACCGCGAGCTTGAGAGCCGTGTTATTAAACCGGGTTCGGGAGAAGGGCTTCGGGTTGCTATTGAGGTTATTCAGAAAGAGATTGACGCATATAAACAGGGAGGGAAATATGAAGGAATGTTTCCCGTGCGATGGTTGCCTACTACCTGGATTATCCTGCCCGAATCGTTTAACGAGGATAACCACCTGCTCAATTCTACCATGAAGATGGTGCGTGGAAAAATTATGGAATATTTTGCCGATGAGTTAAAATTCCTTTATACAGGCGAGGCAAAAAACATTTACAACGAAAAAAATCTGGAACGGCTTGCCAAGTGGTATGCGTAGAGTAGCACCCTTTTTATAAACGAATTAAACAGGCGGTTTGAAAGAAAATTGGTGCGGGAGCGCAGCCTCTTTGTTCAAGGTTAAGCATTATTACCGTCTGCAATTTGCGGGATTAAATCCCGTATCTTCTCTGCAAACAATGCTGAAATATTGGCAGCCCAAAACCGCCCTGTTTGAGTCAGATTGAATGAATCGGTATTTGAAACGACCAACCCTTTATTAATAAGATCAAAAAGAATGTCATCAAAATACTTCTTAATTGGGTTATAGTCAATTTTATTCAAGTATAAACTTTCGCTTAAACCAAAGATGTTTCTCAGTTTTAAAAATGAGTCATGAATTGTCAGGAACATAATTGAATCACTCATAAAATTGCCCGGGTTATTATTGAATTCTTCAATATTGCCCGTTTGTATATAGCTGATGTTTCTTATCCGGCCGCCGGCTCCCGAACCGAATGCCAGTAAATCGGCATTTTGCCCCTGGGCGGTTACATAAACGGCCTTCCCCTTTTCCCGATGGCCATATTGAACCGATGTAAACCTTTCCCAGCCGCTGTTCTCAACTAAGCAATTATCGGCTTCAATAAAATAGATGTATTCAGTTTCGATAGCGTTTTTCTCCTCAATTTTATCGGGGTTGGCACGATTGCTTGCTGAAATGAGTGGATAAACACTGCAACCTGTTATTGGACCGGTTTTTAAAAAGGACAAATCGTTTTGCCAGATACCAAAGTCCTGATATTTTAAGTTATACATCAAGTCGATACAGATATTCGAGATGCCTTCTTCGCGAATAACGGCCATGGTTTTTGAAATTTCTTGCCGGGTTGCCGTGCGCCCCAAACTTGCCCTGACCGCGGTGTTAAACGATTGTACCCCGAGGCTGATCCGGTTAACCCCCGCGTTTTTCAGCCTCGACACCATGGCTGGTTTAATATCCGTTATGGTTGATTCAACTGTTATTTCACAATCGTTGGTCAGGCGGTAACTTTTCTTTAATTCATTCAGAATTGCTTCGAGGTATTCTACGGGGATCGATGTTGGCGTACCCCCGCCAAAATAAACGGCTTTAAACGGGGCTGAATTGACCCATGCCGTATCAGCTAAGGCTTGAATCTGTTTAATAACAACGCTGCAATAGGCTGCAATAATTTTTTTATCGCCGATTTTCTGTTTATGATAGATGCAAAATGGACAAACATTATTGCAAAAGGGGATGTGAATATAAATTAAGCGTGCGGCATTTGTTGTTTCGTGTTGAAACAAGTTGTTAAGCAGGTCCGTTTTTTTTTCGTTTGTTATTTTCGAAAATGGCAGGTTCCTTTTCGCAATCATCGCGCTTCGTATCCTCGAATCAAATATTTCCCAGGGTTTAATCATTTTATTTGTATTAATGAACTGAACGTATGATTCATTTTTTATATCCCGTTTGATCATCCCATGTAAAAATGCCTTTGCAAGTTAACCATGCAAACATGGGAACCTGAAAACAAATACTTATATATCTCCGGGCTTCATCGGGATGCTGAAATTAAACGTACTGCCTTTCCCTACAGTGCTTTCCACCCACATGTTTCCGCCCAGCATTTCAACGTATGCTTTCGATATGGCCAGACCCAGGCCGGAACCTTGTTTTGCCATGATGTTTTCGATATCGGCCTGGATAAACCGTTCAAAAATGGCCTCCAGGCGGTTTTTGGGAATTCCGGATCCTGTGTCGGCGACGAAAAACTCAATGAAAGGATGATTTATTTTGTAACCGAATTTTATTTCTCCTGAATCACAAAATTTGATGGCATTCCGTATAAGATTGGTCAGAATGGCATAAATTTTTTCGCGGTCGGAAACAATCGTTATTTCTTCGTCCATTTTTTCAGTTTCGTATGAAAACCGTAATGATTTACTATCGGTTTGGGGCTTAAAAAAGGTAAAAATATATTTTAAAATATCGTTAATGTTAATTTCGGAATTGCTGACCTCCATTTGCCCCGATTCGATTTTTGAAACATCAATAATGTTGTTGATAATACTCAGCATGCGTTCGCCTGCATCCTGAATGATGCCCAAGTATTGATTTTTATCTTCTCCCGAAAGTTCTGATTCCTTCAGCAGCTCGGCAAAACCGAGGATACCGTTCATGGGTGTGCGTATTTCGTGGCTCATGTTGGCCAGGAAAGCGCTTTTCAGTTTATCATTTTCTTCGGCTTTCTCTCTCGCTAAAACCAACTCTTCCAAAAGTTTTTTCAATTCGGTAATATCCCTGATGGAAGTAAGGAAAGCATCCGTATCATCCCAGTCAATATCGATGGTGCGCATTTCACCAACCAATTTATCGGTTGTTTTTCTTACAATATTAATTTCGGTATGTTCTCCTGAAATCAACGGGTAACCAAATGATTGGTTTAAAAGATAATCGATCGATAATTGGAACATTTTTTCAGCAGCCGGATTGGCAAATTTTATATGGCCATTATTTTCAACAATCAAAATGGCATCGGGGTTCCTGTCGATTATTTTTTTGAAACGGGTTTCGCTTTTTTCCAGGGCAATAATTGTTTGCCGGTGTCGCATAAAGGCATTAATCCGGGCCAAAAATTCGCGTTTTTTAATGGGCCTGGTTAAATAACCATCGGCACCCGACTCAAGGCCATTCGACAATTGATCCGAATCCCTGAACAAACCGGTAATCATCACCACCATCATTAACTTAAATTCCGGGTCCGATTTTACTTTTTTCAGTATATCAAGGCCCGATTCATTTTTCAATCCAATATCGAGCAATAAAATATCGTAGCATCCCTTTTCAAGCAATGCATCGGTTTCTTTGCTGTTGGTTGCAGTATCGACATGGTAACCATCGTTCAGCAGCATTTTTGAAAAAATAGTAAGGTTATCGGCCTCATCGTCAACGTATAGTATTTTTCCTTTCATACTGTTAAAACTTTTATTTCCATACCAGTAAAACTTTAAATTATGCTTGTTTTTTATTGATATCTAAATATAAAAGCACCTTTTCTTTATCCGATAAATCACCAATCAGGCGCCGGATCGGCAGGGGTAGTGTTTTAACCAGCGTAGGGGTGGCCAATATTTTTTCTTCCTCGGCAATTTCGGGCGACTCCAACACGTCAATCACAATCAGTTCATATTCATTGGGGAAAGCTGAATTGCAGATTTCCTTCAAATTTTTGATCGCTTTTTCCGAACGGGCATTAATACCGGTTACAAAAAGTTTTAAAACATATTTTCCCATATTTGTATTTTTATGATTTGTTACGGTAATGGGTCAGTAAATATCCCATCAGTTCAACGGGCAATATCCGGCTCTCGTCTTTTATGTAATACGATTTAACGGCAGAAGTACTTGTAAGGTATTTACCCAAAACCGCTTTATGCAGCAGCATCAGGTCGGGTTTCGATTTTTTTAATTCATTCAAACATCCGGCGCCATCCGGTGCGGTTTCAACCCAATATCCTTCTTTGTTGAAAACTCCTTTCAGAATAGTTCGTGCTTCGGGGTTATCGTCGACGATGAGCAACTTTTTTTGCATACTTACCTCATTTTCTTAGGAAGAACAAAATAAAACTCCGAACCTTTTCCAACGGTGCTGTTCACCCCAATTTGCCCGCCATGCGATTCCACAATACGTTTACAGATAAACAGTCCCAGCCCGGTACTTTTTTCGCCACCGGTACTTTGATTGCTCGTTTTTTGGAAGGGCCTGAATAAATTATCGAGTTCTTGTTGCTGAATTCCTTGTCCCTGGTCTTTTACAACAACCCTTACCGTATCTTTGTTTTCGGTAATGAGAATGTCGATCCGTGTATTAAACGGTGAATATTTTAAGGCATTGGTAAGGAAATTGGTTATTACCTGACTGATTTTCTCCGCATCAATCTCCAATTCAATTTTGGTTTCTGGGATTTCGCAGAAAATTGAGATCGATTTTTTCGCTGCCTGTAATGTGGTTAATTCTACCACCTGCTTTACCAAACCGGCCAAACCGGTTTTTTTCAGGTTGAGGTTAACCTCGCCTGATTCGATGACCGAAAAATCAAGTAATTCATTCACCAGGTTCACCATAAAATTACTTAACGATTTTATGATAGAAACAAACTTACGCTGTTCTTCGGTGAAGTTTTCGCTTTCGTCTTCCAGTAGTTCGGCAAAGTTAAAAATGTTGCCCAGCGGGTTTCTCAGGTCGTGGGCGGCCATTCCGAGGAACTGGTTTTTTAGTTTATTGAGTTCATCGAGCTGGCGGTTCTTTTTTGCCAGTTCGCGCTGCATGTTTACCAGGTCGTTATTCAGGCGGCTCAATTCTTCGTAAAAGCTTACCGGAGTTTCTTCATTGTTTTTTTGCAAAAGTTCTTTTTCCTTTGCCAACGACCGGATGATATTGACCTGTTCGTTGTTAATGCGGGTTAACTCGGTGAAAAGAAGGCTTGCCCCGTTTTTGGTTTTTGCTGCAGCTATTCCGATACGGTCGTCGAATGCTCCCCCGAAAAAAGAAAAAGTTTCAGCCCCGGAAATGGTTTTAACATTTATTTCCCATCCAATGGCGGATTTCTTCTTTTTTAGTTCGACGAAAAAATTCATTATTTTATTTAAATCGCCCGGTACAACGATCGAAAAAAGCATGTTTCCAATAATCGATGGTGGAAGCATACCCTCTTCGTCATGAAGGATTTGGATCACATGCCCCTCGATGTCGCACAAAATGGAAAAACTTTTTTCTTGTACTTCGGCCATTGTTAAGCAGCAATTAATTGATCGGCTATTTCAACTGCCCCGGTAGCGCTGTTGGCAAAACCATCGGCCCCGATCGTTTTCCAAAGCCCGTCGGCAATTTTAAAAGGATAACCGCCCACAAGGATTTTCATCGTATCGGGAACACCCGGGGCGGCTTTTATTTTTTTAATCATTTCTTCTACTGTGCTGATATGAAAAGTCATGGTTGCCGAAATGGCCAGGCATTGTGGCTTGATTTCGGCCAGGTAACGCACCACGCTATCGATAGGTGTGTTCGCGCCCAGGTAATAGGTGTCCTATCCGTTCATTTCGAAAAAGTCGGTTACCATGCGTGCGCCCATTTCGTGCAGTTCGCCGGGCACACAAACCGTCACCATTTTTTTGCTTTTCTTTTCGCCCGTGAAAAGGTAAGGATACAATTGCGACATGACCAACTGGGTAGCGCCGGTACAATAATGTTCCTGTGCCACACTTATTTTGTTGGTTTGCCACAAGCGGCCAATCTCGTATTGTACCGGTTGAAAAATATCAATATATACATCTTTTACCGGGACCCCCGATTTTACCCTGTCGAGAATGAGCGATAGCGCATAATTCCTGTTGCCTTTTAAAAGATTGTTGAGATAGTCCTGGGCAAGTGGAGATAAATGATTTTCCATGGCCGGAAGCGAAATGTTTTGTTCATCGGACAATAAAATTTGAACTCCTTTATCGAGCAATGAGCCAATCGTTTCATTTTCTTCGGGAGAGCAATCGGCTGAAATTCTTTTTTTGATCAGTTCAAAACTTTCGGCTACATCTTTCATGGGCACCCTTACCGAGGTGAGGAATGTTTTCAGCCATGAAACGAATTCCTCGAAAAGGACAGGCTGCCCAGCCCAAACTGCTTCGGCAAGGAATGAGAGGATCCAGGCAACATCTTTCTGAAAGTTTTCTTTTTGATGATCGGAATACTTTTGGGCCATATCGGGCCGGAGTTTAAAATGGTCGGCAAGAATCATTGCCGGAAGAGTTGCCTTGTAAGCAACCAGCTTTTTATTCAATCGTTCATTTTTTTCCATACCCTTATATTTTAATTTCTTTCAATATAAATTATATCCTTCAAACTTTTACTGTCTTTTGGTTTTATTGCTTCTGTTTTTCTTTTACTACCGGTATGGTAAAATAGAAACAACTGCCTTTACCGGGTTCCGATTCAATCCAAATACTCCCGCCCAGGGCCTCTACGTAGCCTTTTGTGATGGAAAGCCCCAGGCCGGCGCCCTCGTAACCACTCGATAATGAAATATCGGCCCGTACAAAACGCCCGAAAACTGTGTTTTGTTTTTCGGGGTCAATACCCTTGCCGGTGTCTTTCACATAAAACCGAAGGTCATTATCGGTATGCAGGTTACAACCAAATTCAACGCTCCCATGATCGGTGAATTTGATGGCATTTTTGATCAGGTTGGAAAGTATGGAGTGCAGTTTGGTTTTATCGGCATAAATAGTTGCCGGAGCATTTTTGCAATGCACAATTTTTAGCTGCAAGCCTTTTTCTTTTGCCTGGGATAAAAAGAATCCGTGATAGTGCGAAAGGAACGGTAGCAGTTTTATTTCCTGCCGGGTAATCTGAATATCCCCCGACTCGATTTTTGAAATTTCAATTATGTCGTTAATGGTGCTTAAGAGCCTTTCGCCGCTTTTATTAACAATGTTGATGTAGTCGGTCTTTTCCTTTTCTTCAAGGTCGGGTTCCTGAAGTAATTCCAAAAAGCCGAGTATCCCGTTCATGGGTGTGCGTATTTCGTGGCTCATGTTGGCCAGGAAGGCCGATTTCAATTTATCGCTTTCCTGGGCTTTTTCTTTGGCTACAACCAACTCTTCAATCATCTTTTTTCTTTGGGTTATGTCTTCCTTAATGCTGACAAAGTTTGTAATAACCCCATCGCTATTAACAATAGGTGCAACCACTGCATTTGCCCAGTATAATTCCCCGTTTTTCTTCTTATTCAGGAATTCCCCCTCCCAGTTGTGGCCCAAAAGGATGGTATCCCAAAAATCTTTGTAAAATGCCGTGGTGTGATGGCCCGATCTGAAAATATTTGGATTTTTCCCCTTAACCTCTTCAAAACGATAGCCGGTTAATTCGGTGAAAAACGGATTGGTATACTCAATAAGGCCTTTTCTGTTGGTTATTATTACCGAGACCGGACTTTGTTCAATGGCCCTGGAGAGCTTCCAGGCTTTTTCTTCGGTGAGTTGACGGTCGATAAACAAACTCAGCTCATGGGCTGCCAATTCCATGATTTCAATGCTTGTTTCGTTATACGCATCCCGATTATCGAAATTTTGAACCACAACCGCTCCCAATATTTTTCCTTCAATTTTTAATGGAACGCCAAGCCAGGCTTCAGAAACGGTTCCGATTAAATCGATGATCCCTTCGTTATGTAAGCGTAAAATTTCGTTCTTCTGCAAAAGTACCGGCCGGTTTTGTTCGATTGTATAGCCTGTGAGTGATTTTTTGGCAGGCCAGATACCGATGTCGTCTTTTTCATCTTTATTTACCAATGAATTCAGCATGCCTGTTTCTTCATTATAGAACGCAACCACAAAGTTTTTTGCATCAATCAGCTTGTTCAGTTCAACCTTAACGGAATCAAACAGTTCATTCAGATTTCTTGTAGAAATCATGGCCCGGGCAATGTTGTATTGCAACTGTCGGATTTTCTCGGCCCGTTTTCGCTCGGTGATGTCTCTGATGCATGCTACCCTGAAAAAATCATTATT
>JAFGEV010000008.1 GCA_016931385.1 Prolixibacteraceae bacterium | reverse complement strand
TAACCCATTGGGGCAACCTTCTTTCCAGACCGCTGTCAACATCCATGGTGGTTGTTACCAGGAAGAAGATGAGCAGCATGAAAGCGATATCGGCCAATGAAGCTGATGGTATTTCCGGTAATTTTCTAGGCATAACTAATTATTTTTGAGATGTTATAAAAAACATCACGCACGTTTAAATATACTAACAGCTCCAAACCCGATAATCGAAAGGAAAGCCCCTGCAAATAAGATATAAGTTGCATAAAGGCCTGTTCCGATCCAACGGGATATGGCTGGCGTAAGCGTTCCGCTGGCGACAAATTTCTCAACGCCAAAGAACTGTGGTATTTCACTTGTTGCCATAATGTAGGAAAGGCCAACAATTATTGCAAAAAGCACTATTGTGCCTAGTGCCCGTAATGCTTTGGCTTTCCCCGAAAACATTTGTGAAATGGCAAATACGATTGCCACAACGGCTGCTATGGCAAACAGAAAAATTGCCCAGTTGATGTTCAGGGCCATCAGGTTCCTTGCTTTTTCGCCCGGGTTTGTTTCACTGTCGATCGAAACAAACATGTAGACAAAAATAACAATGGAGATGACCATTAACACCCAGAGGGTAATTGTGGTAAATTTTCTGATTTTTTCCATGGCAAACCTTATTTTTTAGCTGTGTGTTTTACTACCAGGTCGAGTAATGAAATAGATGCATCTTCCATACTATTAATGATACTATCGATTTTTGATAAACAGTAGCTGTAGAAAATCTGGAGTATAATAGCCACGATCAAACCAAATACGGTTGTGATAAGGGCTACTTTGATACCACCTGCTACAAGTGTAGGACTAATATCACCTGCAACTTCAATGGCATCGAAAGCCATGATCATACCAATTACTGTACCAAGGAACCCAAGCATCGGGGCAAGTGCGATGAACAAACCGATCCAGCTCAATCCTTTTTCAAGCAGGCCTGCCTGTACGCTTCCGTAAGCAATAACTGATTTTTCAACAACGTCAATACCTTCATCGTAACGATCGAGCCCCTGGTAAAAAATACTTGCAACAGGACCACGCGTATTCCGGCAAACGTCTTTAGCTGCTTCAACACCACCGTTGGCAAGCGCTTCCTCAACATTTGCCAGAAGTTTTTTGGTATTGGTTGTAGCCAGGTTAAGGTAGATGATACGTTCAATAGCCAATGCCAACCCGAGGATCAGGGCAATAAGCACGAATGACATGAAACTTGGAGTACCTTCAATAAATTTTTGTTTTAAAGCGCTGTGAAGGGATTGTCCTTCTTCGGCTTCTGCTGCAGCTTCTTCAACAGGGTCAGCAGTTAAATCTACTGCTGTTGAATCTACTGCTGTTGAATCAGTTGCCTGGGCAACTTCTTCAGTAGCTACCTCAGCTTCATCCTGGGCAACAACATAGGTCGACATTCCAAAAATGAATATCGTAAGAACAGCTATTAATGCAAATAATTTTTTCATGATTTTTTAATTTATTCAACAATTATTCTTTTTTATTCTTATATATTATTTTATTTAAAATTTCCACTATTGCGGAGAGAGGGGGATTCGAACCCCCGGTACCCTTTCGGGGTACACACGCTTTCCAGGCGTGCCAGTTAAGCCACTCCTGCACCTCTCCAACATCATTCTTTGTCTTTATGATGCAAGGGTCTCTTCCTGCATAATTTTGTACACACGCTTTCTCCCGATCTTCATCGGGATGCCAGTTAAGCCACTCCTGCACCTCTCCAAAATCCACAATTATCATTCTAATGCAAGAGAATTCAATCTACTAATGAACGTTTTCAAAAAAAGTGTGAAACAGAATCTTCATACTTAAAACCTGTTCTTTTTTTTGAGGGCTGAAAATTACAAAAAAAAAAGAATAATCAACAAACCTAAACAGTTATTTCTCCTTTGAGGTTTTTATTAAGCATTCCGGTTGTTTTGGAATAATTAAAGCCCTGCCCTAAAAGGTACATCATTTTTGTGATGGCAGCCTCGGTTGTCATGTCGTAACCGCTTACCACACCCGACCTTAGCAAGCCAATGCTTGTTTCATAATGGCCCATGTTTACTTTACCCCCGGCACACTGGCTCACGTTCAGTACAACGATCCCTTTTTCAACTGTCTTCCCTATACACTTCTGAAGCCAGGGGTAATCGGGCACATTGCCGCTGCCAAACGATTCGATTACCATTCCTTTTAACTTTTTTATACCAGCAATTGCCTCAAAGATAGAACGGTTAATCCCGGGAAATATTTTCAGGATCACCACGTTTGTATCAATCTGACAATTGACAGAGAACTTTCCATTGTTATCAACTTTGGTTATAAACTCAGTGTTGTAATCAATCTCAACACCTGCTTTTGCAAGCGGTGGGTAGTTTTTCGAATCGAAAGCACGAAATTGCTGCGAATCGATTTTTGAAGTACGGTTTCCCCTGAAAAGATATGAATCGAAATATACACACACTTCAGGGACTATAGCTTTTCCGTTTTTTTTGGCCGCTGCAATTTCAACGGCAGTTAAAAGGTTTTCCTTCCCGTCGGTACGCAGGGTACCTAAAGGCAACTGTGCACCTGTAAACACAACAGGCTTCGAAAGATTATTCAGCATAAAACTTAAAGCCGATGC
>JAFGEV010000429.1 GCA_016931385.1 Prolixibacteraceae bacterium | reverse complement strand
CCGGAGCATAAATCCCCTCCGACTCACCTTTAAGAGCTTCGGAATATGGAATATCTCCAAACCTTAATGTTAATGTATAAAAGTAATAGGCCCTAAAGAACTTCCCCAAAGCCACGTAAGAAGGGGTTCCTATCCGGGTAGCCTCGTCCATCATCTTCTGCACATTACGCAACTGTCCATACTCATTGTAACCACCCCGATTCCATGTGTAATATTGTTCTGCTTGTTCACCATCGGTTTGTACAACCATACGGGTGGCAAACATCGGAGACACACCGCTCACCTGAAATGCCTGCCACTCCACCTCTGTTAACAAATATTGAGGATGGGTATTTGAAACATTATTGGGATCAATATTCATTTCCTGGAGATCCTCGCATCCAAACAAAGCGATCAGCAAGGCACTAAAAGCAAATATCAACTTTTTCATTTTCATTCAATTTAAAGTGATTAGAACGTTAGGTTAAGGCCTAAACCAATATACCGGGCCGAGGGATCCTGGAGGTTATCGTCATTACCATAGTCAGGGTCGATTATTTTGGCTTTCTTCAACATCAAAAGGTTATATCCATAAGCCGACAACTCCATCTTGCTGATTCCCCTGATGCGCAACCAATCCGTTGCATCATAGGAGAATGCTAGCCGCCTAAGCTTTAAAAAACTCCGATCAAAAACATTGGCAAATGTTTCACTTTCGTCGGTGGTAACACGGGCCCTGTAGGGATAATTCTGGCACCACGTTTGCCAGTTTACGGCAGTTTTGTTGGCTTCAAACACCCGCGAATCGGATATTACATTGCCATTTACATCGGTTACCAAATCTCCACTCACCACATTAACCCCATCGTGAACATATACCGGTTCAGTAGTAGCGTACTGTTGGTCGCGGTATGTAGTTGAATTGGGATGTTTGCCGCCCCACCACATTTTTTCCACGGTGAGCGACCTCATAACACCTCCAACAGCTCCGTCAAAATCAACATCAACCTTAAACTTTTTGAATTTAATGGTATTAATGAACCCAAAACGTACATCCGGTTCAGTATGTCCAAACTTCTGAGGGAACGGATCCTTTATGGGCAAGCCTGTTTCCCTGGAAAGTATTACTTTTCCGTTGGGAGCTTTCATCCAGCCTGTGCTGTAGTAATTATCGATTCGCTCATTCAACGAATAATTGCCATATTTTTCAGCCCCTCCATAAATCTCTGTAATCCGTTTTACCATATGACTCACATTCAGATTCATTCCCCAACTCAAGTTTGACGTCTTTATGGGAACAGCGCTCACCATTACCTCAAATCCCTGGGTGGTATATTCGTTACCATTTACCTTTCGACTGGTAAAACCCGATGCTTCCGAAATACTCAGATCGATGATTTGGTTTTCGTCAATCACATTGTAATAGGTTAAATCAAAACCAATCCGGTTTTTGGCAAAAAAGGAGGAAATTCCAATTTCAAAAGAGGTAGACTTCTCTGGCTCAATATCGGGGTTTATAATGCCCGAAGGGTAAGTCAACCGGGTTATACCTCCATAGTTTCCACTATTGGTATAGGTGGCAGCAATTCGGTAGGGATCAAGATCGCTTGAAACCTGGGCCCATGAGCCATAAATCTTCAGATAATCAACAAAAGCAGGAAGTTCCATTAAGTTTGAGATCATAGAACTAACCGACAATGAAGGATAAAAATAAGAGTTATTATCCCCTGGGAGGGTCGAAGACCAGTCGTTTCGCGCAGCATAGGTCAAAAAAACAGCATCTTTCCAATCCAAATTAACCATTCCATAAACACTTCGGATGGTTTTTTCCTGCTCATAAGTAGTAGCAATTACATTACCTGCCGAGTTGTTGAGCGAATAAACTTCGGGCACTATCAAACCATCGGTAGCGTTGTATTCCTGTTGATAACGTTTATAAAAAGTAGAAGCCCCGGCGTTAACTGTAAACAATAATTCGGGCGTGAGATGACTGTTCCACGTTACCAATAAATCATTGTCCAGATTGATCTGACTGGTGTTCCAGGTTTTAAAATCGCCCTCTCGAGGATCACCATAATTCAAATACGACTTTGGGCTTTTGCGATCCTCAAACAATTTATTGATGACTGCCGACGACCGTCCCTGAAGACTAAGGTTATTGGCCAGGTTCCACTTAAGCGTCATCTGACCTTTTACAACATCTTTATCGTATTTTTGGGTTAGCTCATGCGCTGCAAAATAGGGGTTATTATACCAGGCATAATTGTAATTTGCCTGACGGTAACCTTCCTGACCCGGGATATAATGGTGATTTTCAAGATCCTTCCCATTAACATCATCGCCCATCCAAATCAGGATAGTGTACATATGGTTTTTTGGACCGTATCCATATCGGGGATAATTGGGAGAGAAGACTTTGTTATACGATAATTTTGTGTCCAGCGTAAGCCCTTTCGAAATCTGATAAAGGTTTGAATAGGTTAAACCTCCCAGATGAAGGGCCGAATTGGGAACCTGTCCTTTCTGCTTTGAATAGTTAATGGAATAACGGGTATTAGCCCGGTCGGTTTTCTGCTCAATTGACAACTCAGTGGTTGTAACATATCCTGTCTCCAGGAAATCCTTGAGGTTATTATGGTAATCCCAGGAAATGGGAACCCTTGAGTATCTTGATTTGTCATCATATTGGGTTCCGGCCACATCGCCATACCATTCAATGGTCTCGCCTGTTACATTGTTATAAATGGGGCTATTCCACTGGGCAATCATCAATCCATCGGAGAATTTGGGGCCCCAAATCATATCTCCGTCAGAAATACCGCCATCCTGTCCATCCCAGAATTCATACTTTCCATTGGAACCATTGCCATATTCTGTCTGGGTTTCCGGGAAAGCTGCATAACCCGCCGAAACCATGGTTTTATGGCTGAACACGACCTTTAATCCATCTTCAAGGGCCCTTTTGGTGGTTAACAGAATCGCGCCATTACGACCACGTGACCCGTACAGGGCAGAAGCACTGGTTCCCTTGAGCACCGTAACATCAGCCACATCAGCAGATGAAACATCAAAGAAATCAGTTTCAACGGGCACCCCATCAATCACGATTAATGGAGATTTGCCACGCAGCGAAAACTGTGGAGTTTGGAAAACTCCAGTCGGGTTATTAATGCTTAATCCGGCAATCTGGCCATTAAGCTGGCTTCCGATGTTTGCAGTGTTCACGGTGGCAATTTGTTCCGAATTAACACTTTGGGTTTTATAACCCAGTGACTTTTTAGCCTGATTGATGCCAAGGGCTGTTACAACCACCTCATTCACCTCCACGGATAATTCATCAAGAACAACATCCACAACTGTTCGATTATTGATTTCCACCTCACGGGAGGCATAACCCACAGAAGAAAAAATCAGAGTGTCCTGGGGCTTTGCCACGATAATGTACTTTCCAGAAGCATCGGAGATGGTGCCGTTTGTGGTTCCTGCAACCGAGATACTAACACCAGGCAGGGTAGCACCAGCAGGGTCTTTGACGGTTCCCGAAACCTCAAGCGTTTGAGCATAAGAAATGCTCGTCATGATGAAAAACATCATGACCAAAATGGTTTTTCTCATAAAGAATAAGGGTTAAATTACATTATGTAGAATAAAAAAATGCAACAACACGAAAAAGCTAACACATCCGGAATCAATGATTTTTGCTTTTTCACAAAAAACAACCGGCCACATCAATGCAGGAAAAAAAGCTTAAACAAAGTCGCTCCCTCTGCACCACCATCAATTAGTCAATTGAACCGAAACAAAAAGTTCAATATGTTCCTCGATGGTTTTAAGGGAACGAATATGAAGTTCAAATTCTTCGGTATTTGAATAAAGGGCAGTTAATGCCACATCAAGAATATGGTTATAGTCATTTTCAGCACTCGCCATACTCATTTTGCCCTTTCGGCACTCCGATTTTAAGTATTTGTAAATACGCGTAACCGAAGAATAAATAACCGGTTTACGAATAGTCGTGCGGGTTGACAAGCTACCAGGCCCTAAAGGAATTTCCCGGGTATAGTATTCATCAAACAACCGGTATTTTTTCTCAATATTTTCGCTAAAAAAACCGTTAATGGATGTCATTCCCTTTAAGGCATCACCAAAAGATACCCGGCTAAAACTGTACCCTGTTTTTATAACTCCGTCAGGATAAACTTTCTTAACCAAGCTCCGGGATATGTTGATTCGGCTTTTGTAAACACCCATATTCTTTGAAGAAACTCCAAATGGCAAAAACAACAAACCAACAAAAAACAAAAGAAATGCTATTGTTTTCATAACCTAAATATTACCACTGTTTTCCAATCAATTACAACAATCTGAATAATCTATTTGTCCATCCTTCAAATTTCAATGCAATGTTATGGCGCTAATATTTCATGAATATTCTCTGATTGTTGAGATTACATTAAGATTACAAAAAACCGGAAAAACAAGTTAACAGCAGGTTAACATAGTTTCAAAAGAAACTTATTAATCTTTACCGGAGATATTTTCGCATCAATTTTCCAGGATGCCTAACCGGAGACGGGCAGGTATTGTATATGAGTAGAAGTATTGGACTTAGCGAGAAGATAGGTTCTTACCAATACTTTGCCGCTGCTGAAGGCAGGGGTTATTTTTTAAAATAGGGCTATATCAACTTTTGCTCAATAGCCATTTTTACCAGTGAAGCGGTATTTTTGGCTCCCAGTTTCACAAGCAGGTTTTTTCGGTATCCTTTTATGGTTTCAGGACTTAGGAAAATGGCTTCGGCAATTTCAGGATTGGTATATCCTTCAACAATCAAACGGAGCAGGTCGCGTTCCCGGTTGGTTAGCCAGATGGCATCGTTGTCCTTCCTTTTCATCAGCAGATCCACCTCATGACACAAAAATGTTTCGCCCCGGGCCACCGTTTCAATGCCAGCAAGAACTTCTTCACTCATGGCATTTTTCAAAACATAGCCCATGGCTCCGCTCTCCATCATGCGACGCACCACCGAGTATTCGCCATAGCTGGTCAGGGCAAGGATTCTCAACGTTGGATGCAGAATTTTTAACTCAGCACACAGCTCAATGCCATTGGCATCGGGCAGATTGATATCGAGCAACAGAACATCAGGCAATTCATGCGCCAAAGCCTGCTTACACTGGGCCGCATTGTACGAAACACCCGTAACCTGAGCCAATTCAGACTCATTGATAAGTTTAACCAGCCCTTCAGCCAACACCTTATGATCATCGACAATATGAACATGTATCATGATTTTCCATTTAATTCAAATTCAATATTGATTTCCGTGCCCTTACCAGGTGAAGAATAGATGCTCATTTTG
>JAFGEV010000428.1 GCA_016931385.1 Prolixibacteraceae bacterium | reverse complement strand
GTTGTATTGAAATTCAGGGCTTGCTTCATCTCTTTATCCTTTAATGGCTTGTTTTGCTTAATCAGTTCAAAAATAGGAAGTTTTTTTGGAATTGCGGTTAGGTGGAGGGGATTTTTTACCAATGAGACGCTAAGGCGCGGAGGGGATATGGTTTTTACCGCTGCTCCTTCGCTTAGGCTTCGGCAGCACGAAGAAAGGCGAGGAGGTGATGATTTCCCGGAGTTTTAACAGTTCCTGCTCTATGACATTACAGGCTTTGGATTACAGTGAGCCTGAAGGGCTCATATATTTCAGCCCAGGGCAACGCCCCGGGTTGAAAGTATGCCATACAAAACCGGCCACGGTAACCTGTTGATAAAAGCCCGGACGATGTATGGCCGGAAAGCAGAATGATCGGAAAAGGAATTTTTTGTATTCGTTAACAGATTTAGAATTTTTGAGATCTTTCATTGCAGAATTATATTTCACAAAGTCGAGAAGGTTAAGGGGATTACATGTCATCTATCGAAAACCCCTTAAACTCAACATTAAAAGAAGCAAGTTCTTCTTTAATTACCTTCACTTTTTCCTCGAGCAACGAAAGGTTGATTTTTTGAGGATTGCGCTTGATTTCAGCAATAAGGGCGGTTTTATCGAGTCGGTTAAGCGCAATCAGGTCAATTTCGTTCCGGCCTTTTTTATCCCAGTAACGACCAATGTCGGTTACGCGGCTGTTTTCGGCAAGTAGCTCCCGAAAATATTTTTCCAGCATTAGACCGCTGTATTGTAAGTAGTTTTGTTCGATATATTCTCTTAGCATATCGTGTTTCCCCATTTCAATTAACGACTGGTTTGGGAAAATAAAGCGGAACCAGAATTGCAGGTAATTATCGTTAATGTGCCATCGTGCTTTCCTGCTTTCGGGTTTTGAAAACAAGGGCTTGTTTTTGGCAACCAGGGAGTATGACTTTTCAAGGTTTAAAAGATAGGCCCCGGTATTTTTCCCGATGATGGAATCGATTTCGGCTTGTGTTGTTTTGCCCGATGCAATTAATTGCATGATTGAAAAATAAGTACCGTATTCTTTGCCAAATTCTGTAATCAGTAAATCTTTACCTTCACCAAGAAAAGGGGAATCGGGTCGGGTTACAAAGCCGAGCATTTTGGCGGCTGTAACTGCATCTGCTTCCATTAACAGCACAATGTATTTTGCCACGCCCCCTGTAAGCGTATACAAACATAGTAAATCTTCAGAAGTAAAATCTCTGTTATAATCGCCCAGTATTTCCTTAATAACACTCACCTGAAAAGGTTTTAATACCATTTTTGATGTTAACCTTCCAAATAACGGTTCTTTTCTGTCCTCAAACAATTTTATCATTATTGAATAAATGGAGCCACAGGCAATAAAGTTGATTTTCGCGCTTTCTTTGTGCTTATCCCACAAATGTTGAATATCACTGAAAATGGCAGGATTAATTCTGTCAAATTCCTGAAATTCATCTATAATAAGGGTATAGTGTTCCCGGGAAGCGTAAATCATTAATTGCTCGAAAAGATCGCTGAACCTTGTAATGCTACCGAAAATGTGCAAGTCCAGGGCTGTTTTGGCATCGTTTTGAAACTGACTGCATAACAAGGCTTCATTTTTTCTTGATACAAACAGGTAGAGGTATTTTTGTCCTTTGAAAAAGTTTAACAAAAGTGATGTTTTCCCAACACGCCGGCGTCCGGTCATAACAGTGAAACAAGCGCTTTTTTTCGATTGCTCCAGGTTGCTTTTAAGTAGCTCTTTTTCAATTACCCTGTCGTAAAATTTCATGTCTTGCTATTTTTAAAAGACCATTAAGTTAATGGTCGTTAATTTAACGACCATTACAAAAATAATGTTTTTTCTTCAAATGAAAGCTTCACAGGGTGAAGAAAGAATTTTCATTGCTGCTCCTTCGCCCACGATAGTCATCGGGGCTTCGGCTGTAATCAGAGAGGCGCAGAGGAAGATGTAATAATTTTTTTCTAATGTGCCCTATTGTGCCTATTGTAGTATTTTTTGCCGCAAAGACGCGAAGGCGCAAAGGATTTTATTTTCTGCAAATAATGTTTATAATGTGACTTATGTGCCCGTCGTAGTATTTTTTTTCACAGCTATGGCGCTATGAGGTATTTTTCATAATTTGATACTCTTATCCAGATATTCTGTAATTACTATTTTTGAAAGATAAAACGATGATTAGCAAAACCCGGCAGGCGAAATATAATTTGCTAAGCCGGTTAAATTCGAAAGATGAATAGCAAGGCTCTATCAATAAATATTTGAAGCGATGGAGAAATTTCGAAATAAATACCGCATACATTCACACCGGATGCCCCAATGGGATTATTCTGGCAATGGTGTTTATTTTATCACAATCGCAATAATCATTTTTTTCAACCGAATTATCACGACCATATCATACGGAATGATGCAGAATATCAACGAATAAAAAAATACATCATCAACAATCCATTAAAATGGAATGATGATAAATTCAATTCAACAAAGAATCGAACAGGAGAATAACCCGTATTACAGAATTTAGCCAAAAGCCTTATTC
>JAFGEV010000427.1 GCA_016931385.1 Prolixibacteraceae bacterium | reverse complement strand
TTGTATGCCAGGTAATTGAAATGACCGGCTTGCACAAGGTTTTTAAAATAGTCGGTTCTGTTGAAGATGCAGTAAATTCAATTTTGAAACTTGAAAACGATGCACCTTCTCAAATTAATCAGTTATTGCCCGAAGGACAGTTCAAAATTATTCATCAGAGGGGAAAAGAATCTCCGGCTTATTTTTGGGCTAAAGAAACCATTGCCGGTTTCGATGAACTGGGCATTTCTATTGGAATGGGTTGTCCTTCCGAAATGTATGGAAGCGATGAACCTGTTAACGGCCTTTATGTCACAGTGCACAATTGTGCAGGTTATATTCCATTTGATGAAGGTTTTCCTGCCGATTACAGGATTCCCGGTTCACCTTCCGACGGTTCGGTTTTTTTTAGCCAGGCAATATCATTCGGAATGAACCCGTCGGCAATATTGGTTTCTGAAAAATTCAGCAGAATTAGCTTTGAATCCATTGTTGATACTTTAAATCACTTTCAGAAAAAAAATACTGAGGTTGAAACTGCTGTAATTGGTTTTGCACTGGCCGATTACAATCCCGAAAAGCCCTCCCTGACGGTAGGGTGTTTAGCTCAAACAGGTTTCTTCAATGCAGATAATGAGTTTTATACAACCATAGAAAATCAATCGGTTTTTGGAGCAAAATTTTTACTTGAAAGCATTAACGGATTTCAGGATAATACCGGGTTGGAAGACTTAACGCGTAAATGTCTGACCCTTGAAAACATTGAAAATGTTGAGTTGCTCATTACAACTTTCGAACTTGTTGCCCCGGTGGTATGGCTTTTTTTGCCCGATATAATCCATCAGGCTCCGTCTTCACTTTTGGAAATTGAAGTTATTGATGGGCCTGATTTTGAACCTCACATTGAATTCCTTATCAGGAGAATATATGGCGATTCGGCCAAAATTGCCGTGAAAGCAATACACGGGGGCTTTTCGGCGCAAACATATCAGGTTGAATCGTTCGATAGCGCAGGAAGGAAACTCAGGCCCACAGTGCTTAAGGTGGCCAATCGCGCAATGATTGCACGCGAAGCCGAACGTTGTCAGCAATATGCCCTGCCTTATATTTTCAACAACAGCGCCATGGTACTGGGCGCTCATTACTTTGGCGATACCGGGGCGCTTCGCTATAACTTTGTGGGTATTGGCGGTGAACAAACCCGCCTGAAATGGCTTACCCATCTTTTTGAGTCGTGGCCGCTTGAAAAACTTGAATCCATTTTCGACAAGGTTTTCAGGGAAATTTTGAAGCCCTGGTACGGGCAAGCCATTGAAGAAAAAATTGCACTTTTTCACGATCATGACCCAACACTCACATTTTTCCCGATGATTGAAGAAGCCGCCCAAAACCTGTTTTCTATCTCATCGGATGAGCTGGAAATTAAGATAGAGGAAGCAGGTTTGAAACTGGTTAATCCTTATTGGTTCCTGAAGCATGAGTACAGAAGGATGCACGGCCAGATGTTCGATTATTATACCTCGGTGTGCCACGGCGACCTGAACATGCAAAACATCCTGCTCGACCAGGATATGAACGTGTACCTGATCGACTTTTCCGAAACCCGGCCCCGGTCGGTGGTTTCAGATTTTGCCCGCATGGAGGCCATTTTCATGATTGAATATGCCGACGTTGAAGCTCCCGAAGAGTTAAAAGCCATGATAGAATTTGCCTCCGGTTTTTATACCACTCCAAGGCTTGATATCTTGCCGGAAAACAGTTATTCTGGTAAATATCAAGAGGAAATGGAGCGCAATGTGGCCATGGCACGTAAAATGCGGCAATATGCCCTTGAAAGCGCCCGGGGCAACACCACAATTTTACCTTATTACCTTGCTTTGCTCGAATGGGTGCTCCCCATTGTTTGCTACCGCAGTGCTACTTTGGCACAAAAAAGGCTTTCGGTGGTTATTGCCGGGCTGCTTTGCAGCAAGGTACAGGAGTTGATTTTAAAAACCGTTGTTTAGTATCGAACGATATTGTTGTTTATTAACGAAAGGTTTGTAACTTTGGATTATGATCCTAAAATCGGAAATATCAGAAGTTGTTAATTCTTTTAAACAAAGGTTATCGAACATAAATTTGGGGGTCAGGCGCACCGTAAATTGGGAGTTGCCTGGTTCTTCATCATTGGCATTAATTATTTCGGGAATTCGCCGAAGCGGGAAAAGTACCTTGATGTATCAGCTAATTAATGAGTTGGAAGAGAATTGGTTGTTTCTCAACTTTGATGATCCCCGTCTTTTTGGTTTTGAATTAAATGATTTTAACCGGTTAAACGAAATTATTGAAGAAGGTAATTATAAATGCCTGTTTTTTGATGAAATACAGCTTGTTGCGAATTGGGAGAGGTATATACGCCAGTTAATCGATTTTCAGAAATACAGGATCGTGATTTCCGGTTCAAATGCATCAATGCTTAGCAAAGAGTTGGGAACACACCTTACAGGGAGACATATCAGTAAAGAATTATTCCCATTTTCATATAAAGAATTCCTTTCAATATCCAATTTACCAGAAGGAGCCGATGCAACAGCGGTTTTTCTTGATAAGGGAGGTTTCCCCGAGTTTTTAAAAACCAACAATTACGAAGTTTTATCAGGGGTTTTAAACGATATTATTTACAGGGATATAAGTGTCAGGTTTGGGGTTAGGAATCATTTAGCCCTGAAACAACTGGCTGTTTATTTAATTTCGAATGTCGGGAAGTTATTTACTGCTAATAGTTTGCGCAAAATTATACCTGTTGCGGCTACCAGCACAATATTGGAATATCTGGGCCATTTTGAAGATACATATCTGGCATTTTTTGTTCCCAAGTTTAGCTATTCATATTCAAAACAAATCCAAAACCCACGTAAAATATATGCAATTGATACAGGAATAGTAACAGCTAATACTGTTTCGTTTACTGCTGATGTTGGTAGAAAGTTCGAAAACCTTGTTTTTCTTACACTAAGGAGAAACTATAACGAGATTTTTTATTTCTCCGAAAAAAATGAATGTGATTTTGTGGTTTGCATAAACAACAAGCCAGAACAGCTTGTCCAGGCCTGTTATCACCTAAACAGGGACAATTTGCATAGGGAAACAGAAGCCCTGTATGAAGCAATGACTTTTTTCGGAATGAAAGAAGGTGTTATTGTTACCTTCGATCAAAACGACAGGTTCAATAAAGGCGATATGCTTATTCAGGTGTTACCATTTCATGAATGGGCAACGACTGTTTAGCTTCGGATATTCATTGGAAGATCAAAACCTTATGCTTTCCCTCAACTACCCCTGGTTATCCGATGGCGAATATATTTTTCAAATTGTTTCGGATAAAAATGTCTACAACCAAAAAATATTGATAACTCATGAATAAACAATTTGCTAAGTATTTGTTTTACCTGTGTCTCGTCTGTTTTTACAGCCGTATTGCTGAAGCAAAAGGTAACTCTTTAAATATTGAAGCAAACAGTGGTATTGGTGTCGGAGTATGGATGGATAATTCTGTATCGTTAGGTATAGACTATTCGTATTTCAGACTTTCACTGCCATTTAAACTTGCAGTTGTTCAAAAACACGGCAGGCTGGGGTATGGTCTGGAAATCAAAAACAGTACATTGTTTGTAACAACCATTTCATCACCCAATCATGGCGATTTTCCGTATAGTCCAATACGATATGACCTTGCAGAGAAATATGGGGTTAACTTTACGGCCTTCTATGCAACGTTGCGTTTCGACATAATTTCTAAAGAGCGGTATTCTTTTACCCCGAACATTGCTTTTGGAACCTTTTTAGAAAACTCTGTTCATCAAAATAAAGATAAATTTGGTTTTAAATCGGCTTACAAATTGGAGTTGATGAATTTTATATGGATGGGGAAAATGCAATTTATTGTTAGTCCGGTTTTGTCAATTTTGCATATTCCCTGGAGTGATAATAAGACAAATAGCTATATCCCGACAGCGGGCGTCGATTTTGGGGTAGTTTATTCGTTTTAATAACGGGCTGTAGAATACATAAAGGGAACAACGTTGATTTTAAAGTCGTTGTTCCCTTTCAATTTATAATGTCACCTTCAACAAATAAATCAAAACCTCAAACTTACCCCGGCCAGAAAGTTTATCCCTGCCTGCGGGAAATAACCATCCATCTTGTAGCGTTCGCCGCCAAGAATATAGGAATATACCCAGGCATTGGTTTCGTATTCTTCGTTGAAAACATTATTGACCATCAACTTGAATTCAATTTCTTTCACCGCTTTGGTGAATACTGTATAGCTGATATTTAAATTGTTTACGAAACAGGCATCCAGCACACGGTCGGGGCTTGATGAATTATCGATAAACTGCTTTCCAACATATTGTGAAATCAAACCGAGTTTCAGAATTTTAAGCGGTTCATAGTTAATGAAACTTTTGGCAACAACGTTTGGAGAAAAGGCAATGTTGCTTGTGCCAATTTCAAAAGCGTCTTGATCCCCGGTATCCCAGTTATCAACGTATTCGGTAAAGTTCATGATTTTGTTTTGGCTGAAAGTGGCATTCACATCCCA
>JAFGEV010000426.1 GCA_016931385.1 Prolixibacteraceae bacterium | reverse complement strand
CCCCCGGTGTAACCCGTTTGTCTCTCAAAGCGGGTGCAAATATAGAGAGCTTTTTTTGTTCTGCAACATATTTTGACAAAAACATTTATCACTTCGTGGAGCATCTCTTGACGACAAACTAAATACCAGCTACTTACCTATCGATAAAATTTTCATTGAGACGGTCTTGAATGAACAGAGAACTGGTTCGCCGACCTGTAAATCCAGTTTTTCAAGGGCTGGACGGGTAATTTCAACCAGCAAAGGGAAGCCAACATCAACCCTGCAGAATACCTTTTTCCCGGAGAATTTAATGTCAGTAACAGCTCCCTGCAATTGGTTTCGGCTTGATATTAAAGCAATTCGTTAATTGGAAAGACTAACATTGGCAGGTGGGATGCTAAAAATGATCTGATCATCCGGGACTAAACGCTTGCGTAATCTCATCATTATTAATCATTAGGCAATGGTCCAGTTTTCGCATAAAATGTTGCCGCCAAATGTGATTGTGGTACCACAATTAACCGGTCTTTGGAAGAAGCTCATCAAGAAGCCATTGCGTTTTTCTTTTTTATAGCTTCATAACGATTGGGTTAAACGCTTTTGTAAAAACAAATACCTGATCACCTTCACGTATATTTTCGAGATCATCAGAAAATGCCGTTACTTTGATAATTTGGTTCATCCCGGTAATTACTGTGAGCAGAAAAAAGGTGTCCTGCTTTTCTATTTTTACTACGCTTCCTGTTATTTGAACTTTCCCGCTAATCGTGCTATTTAAAAATAGCTCTTCGGGCGTACCATACGCGGCAATCTGCCCGCTTTCAATTTTCAACACTTTATGGGCAAGCCGAAAGACTTCGGCAAGGTCGTGGCTTACCATAATGGAGGTCGCCCCTAAGAATTGATGTGCTTTTGCAATTTCATTTTGCAAAGCAACCCTCATCGAAAAATCAAGTGCCGAAAGGGGCTCATCGAGCAATAGAAGATTTGGTTTGCGGGCAAAAGCCCGGGCCAATGCCACACGCTGCTTCTGTCCTCCTGATAAACCGTTAGGTTTTCGATTTGCAAATTCCGATAAACCAAAAATGGAAAGCAATTCCGTTGTGGTTTTGCCATCTTTCTGTGGCTGGGCAAACCGTAAATTTTCCGCTACAGTCATATTCGGGAACAGGGCATAATCCTGAAACATAAAGCCAATGTTACGCGACTGGGGGGAGACATCTATCTTCGAAGCAGAATCGAACCAAACCGTTTTGTTAAATTTAATCACCCCCCTATCGGGCGAGCTTAGCCCGGCCAACATCCTCAATAAAGTGGTTTTGCCAGAACCCGAATTTCCGAACAATGCAAGCAATTCACCGCCATGTATGTTTGTTTTAACCGAGAGGTTCATTTTACCATGAGCGGTAAGCATCTTCTTTTCGATATCAATAGTAATTAAAGGATCCTCCATGAGTCGTATTTTTTATTGACACTATAAATAGTGGTGAGCAGGATAAACGAAGTGGTGAATAAAATAAAGGCATACTGGTTTGCGGTTTCAAAATTCAATGCCTGCACCTCGTCATATATGGCAATTGACGCGACCCGGGTTTCGCCTTTCATATTTCCCCCAACCATCAGGACAACGCCAAACTCGCCAACGCTATGTGCAAAAGTAAGGGCCAATGCGGTAATTACCGATGGCTTAATGTTTGGGACCAACACCCTAAAGAATGTTTCTATTTTTGATTTTCCAAGGGTGTAGGATGCTTCGCGCAGGCTGTCGGGCAACGACCGCAACCCACTGTGCAGGGGGTGGACCATAAAAGGCAAACTAAATAGTACCGATGCGATTAATATCCCTTCGAACGTGAAAGCCAGCCGTATGCCGAGATTATTTACCAACCATGCTCCAAACCAGTTTCGCGGGCTATAGATCAATAACATATAATATCCGATAACTGATGGCGGCAACACCATAGGCATGCTTACGATCGCTTCAATAACTGGTTTTAACCTGATGCGGGTGTATGCAAGCCAATAAGCCAGTGGCATACCAAAAAGAAACAGTATTAACGTGGTAAACACAGCTAGTTGCAGTGTGATCCACAATGTTTGTATAAATGTAGCGTCCATAGGGTTGGATATGAATCATTGGTAACAAGGGGTAAAAGATCTTTTGCAAACGACTTAACGCATCAGCGAAACTTCGTTCGATTTAATCAGCGCCTCGATTTCATCGCCTACTTCAAGTTGAAGCAGATTTACTGCCCGGGTGGTAATTGCCGAGGTAATACTGTGTTCGTGAAAATGCAACAAAACATTGCTCAACAACTCGCCACGGTCAATTCGTTTCACCTTGCATAACATGCGGTTTCTCAAACTGATCTTTCCACTCAGGTTTTTTGCCAATGACACTTCGGTTTCTTTAAACACGAGTGTGACCGGGTTCCCTTTTTGGAGCCAATCCATGCTGGTTGCCGACTCAACGAGCAACGCAGAAAAGCTATGCCCGGCAACATCGATATCAACCAACAGAATAGCTCCCGAATGCTGAATATTCGCTATTATTCCTGATATTTTATTCATTCCTGTTTGGGTAAGGTAAAACCATATTTTTCGAATATTGCCCGGGCTTCTGTCCCGGCGACATATTCAACAAAAGCGAACGCCTGGTTGTTGCCTGCAGCATGTTTAAGCACCACATAGGCCTGTTCAAGCGGTTTATGGGCATTGGCAGGTATTAAAAAGTATTTTCCCTGGCTTTGCATATTCGGCGATAATACAATGGATAAAGCCAACAGGCCAACATCAGCATTCCCGGTAAGGCAAAATTGAGCTGCCTGTGAAATATTCTCGCCATAAATGATCTGCTTCTCGACCTGCCCATAAACTCCGGCATATTTCAAATATTCGACCGATCTTTGCCCGTAAGGAGCATGGTCGGGATTAGCGGTAGCAATTCTGATCTTAGGCTCTTTGAGCACGTTCAAGCCATTGCTCACATCCAGTTGTGAACTCCAAATAACGATGCGACCGATTGCATATAGTTTTGGTTCGGTCAGCGTAAGGCCAGCGTCTTTCAATTTTTCAGGATACATTTTATCAGCTGAAAAATAGACATCATAGGGAGCTCCGTTTAAGATTTGGGTAAATGCGTTCCCGGAAGAACCATAGATGACCTCAATGTTCGCATGAGGGTTGTCCTCATGGTACACGTTTACGATTTCGTCCATCGCGTAACGCAAATCAGCAGCAGCAGCAATTTTTACTGTTTGTCCTTTCGTGAAAACGGATATCAAACAGGCGCAAAGAAATAATAATCGTTTCATATTTTGATTTATTAAATGTGTAAATTACTTGCTTTAGCAACTAAAGGCGTTTCATGCAACTGTGGTTTGATGGTGAGCATCAGGTATGCGTATTGCGGAAATTTGGTGTCAACCGCTATCGATTTGTATTTCAACATTTCGGTGCCACCGGTTGCAAAATAACCGCACCAGGCAAACTGCACAGCCGTTTCAGCCGAAAATTTGTAGTTCAGGGCAATATCCAACTCCGATCCTAGGTTTTTCTGAACCTGCGTTGTTCCAACTTTCATACTTTCTGCCAGCCTGAATCCGTAATAAGTAATATCTGAACTTAGCTTTTTGCTCAATTTCAGGTTGACACCGCCAAAATAGTTGACCAGCCCACCTTTCGGCAAGGTTGCCCAATATTCCATATACCCATTAAAGGAATGATTCACTCCGTACGGCAATTTGTTGAATGTATTTGTTTTTGCAGCCGCTAAAGTGCTCTCCGACCCTGAGTAATAATCGGCTCCAAGCACACCACCGAATTTGTCATTAAACGCATAAGTCGCTTTTATAGCCAGCAAATATGCATCAAGATCGACTGTTGGATCACTATTCCCGAATTGATAATAACCTGTAAGCAAAAAACCAATTGGCAATTTTTCGTTCTTCAACTGCAAAGTCCCGCCGGAGGTATAACGATGATATAAATCAAGATCGGTTTTACTCTTCACGAAACCCTCAGCCACGCTTAAAAAACTGAAATCCAGTCCGCTCGCAATTGATTTGGTCAAATGCAGAAAGGCTAGCTGTTTGTACATTTTGCTGACACTATAATAAGATGTATCGGCATTATATGCTTTCTGGTTGTTGTATGCATAAGCCACCTGAATATCAAAACCCGGGGCAAAATACCTAACCTGCGCCAAATCATGGGCGTTTCCCGAGTTACTCCAGGGCGAAAGGCTGAACAAACGTCCATCTTCAAATTGCACGCCCTGCCTGCCAATTTTAAAACTTGTGCCCGAATACAATAAAAGTTCGGCCCATGCTTCGTAAACACCAATACTTCCGGTAGTTGCTGTTGCCGGTTGTTTGGTATCCGTTTCTCCGAAAATTCGGGAATCCTGCAATACCAAACGCGCACTGATAATTCCACCTTTGTAATTGAAATTCAGTCGGGTGCGCTGCATGGTGACCAATGCCGATTTTAGTGTATCGGGCAATGGCTGGTTAAATCCCTGACGAAACTCTGAACGTGGCCGAAACTCGGCATCAATGGTCGTTTGCCCGTAGCTTTCTGAAAAACTGAGCAAAAGAAGCAATCCACAGATTGCTAATGTGTAACCCTTTCTCATTTTTTGTACTTTTAAACGTTAGAATTTATTGAATTTTAATAGTCCGGAATTCTTGATCATTTGCAGCGATTGAGTTCCGGACTTTTTATTTGTATAAACCTCGAATCAGATTTCGTTATAAACTAAATTAGATAACGGAATCCAAAAAAATTAAAGGTTGATTTCTACGTTGATCTGAGCCACCACTTTTTTGATCTCAGCCTGAATTATAAGGTATTCCCTGAGCACTCGTTCCCCATAGCCCGAAATTGCAGTACCTCCCCCATTTGCACCTCCGCGTTGCTTTATAACCAGTGGCGATGGAGCTATCCGGTTCATTTCGTCAATCATCGTCCAGACGTGCTGGTACGAGATTTCCATGTTCTTTGCAGCACTGCTTAAACTGCCACATTTCCTGATTTCTTCCAACAATTGGGTTTTCAGCGGATTTAAAAAACTCGCACCATCCTTTTTAATCGATATGTGACATTCAACTTCAATCATGGCCAAAGCATTTACAGTTACCGTTGTTGCAATCGCAAGGAGTCCCAATAATCACTTCGGTGGATTTGATGATGGCAAAAGCTGTATCGCCCGGTTTCAGATCCAAATCCGCAATCGCATCTTTCGAGATAATGGCCGAGATAATATTGTCATTGCCCAAATCGAGTATTATTTTGGAAGTTATTAATCCTTCGTCAACCTTCAGGATTTTACCTTTAAGTTGGTTACGCGCACTTAGCTTCATATTCTTAAAATTTTACTGACATTCTTGATTTAAGCCTGATTTTTGAAATTTAAACCGTTTTTTGTTCCAAGGTCAAACAACCTTGAACCCAGGTTTTCAGACCTTCCACAAACCGTATCATCCGATCAATTTCTTCGTCTGTTGGTTCCAGGGTTTCCAACACTTCCAGCGAGCAGAAATTCATGAATTTATTATAGAACCGGCTTTCTTCAGTAAAAGATTCCGGCACTTCATGCTTCTTTTTCAACATGCGCAACATACTCGAGATACTGGAATGCTCAGGCAAACTGCCATCTTTGCTGATCAATGCCGTTAAAAAACCTTCCAACGATAAGCCAATCAAATTGTAATAAACAAGGTTTCCGAACGGACGGCCTTTCCGTTTGGCACCTGCCACTGTTTTGTAGTAAGCCTCTGCTTCTGAGTAATAACCGGTCCAAGTTTCCATTTTTTTGATTTTTAGGTGATTATTCACTTTAACAACATCAATACCTCTTCGAAACCCATGGTCTTTTTAGCTTTTTGCGCAGCATCCTTCATCCGGAACATGGTTTCGTGCAATTGCTCTTTGGAAATTAATATACCCTTTGATTTCAAGAAGTGATTGAGCCCACCGCTGCCTGAATGCTTCCCAAAAACCAGCTCGGTCTCGCGTCCGAAATCGGCAGGGTTGAATGCCTGGTAGCTCAACTCATCTTTCACCAGGCTG
>JAFGEV010000425.1 GCA_016931385.1 Prolixibacteraceae bacterium | reverse complement strand
TCCTTCAACATTGAACTCAGCGGTTCCGTTTAGCACTTCCCACCCGTCAAGGTTTTTTCCGTTAAACAGGTCTTCCCAGCCGTTATCTGTCTGTGCATGTGCATAAAAAATTGCTAAGAGCAGTACTGATAAAATAAATAGTTTTGTTTTCATATTATAATTTTTTTTTGTTTTCAAAGGTCCACCATCTGGCGGAATGGCACTCGCCCCGACAAGTCGGGGCTCGTTTCATATTGTTTTTGTTAATTGCAATTTTAACTACTAGTTTTTCAAAAAAAAAGCTTTACTATCCTGTTGTGAGGTTAATTTAAAGTATACAGTGTAAACACTCTTTGTTTTCCCCTCCTTTGGAGGGGTAAGGGGAGGCCTTTACACATCATATTCCGGCAACCAATGTTCAACAGTTTCTTCACGTATGGCCTTATTTGCCAGATGAACGGATATCGAACTCTGATAGCCATCCTTCAATCCCATCACCAATGGTTCTTCACCCTTAATGGCTGCCGCAAAGTTTTTGTACAAAAGCCAGGTAGTTTGCAGGTAGTTGTCATCGAAAACACTGTTCCTGCTGAAACTTTTTGGTATGTCAATTCTTCTTCCTTTGTCTTTATTGATGATTTTGATGGAAGCGCCAGTTACGGCATCAACATCTTTATTCCACTCTGTATCATTATCATCTTCGGGATAAATCAAAGCTTCATCCATCCTGTTGCTTACAATGGTCGCTTTATCGCCGTAAAACTTGATGGTCTGTTCTTCGAACTTGTTTGCAAGAATGGAACTGAACGATGCCTTGATTCCGTTTGGATAATCAAACAACGCAAAAACATTGTCGTTTACAGTCCGGCCATCTTTCCAGTAATCGATACCACCTGTGCCAACCACTTTTACCGGATGGCTGCCAATAATATTATCGATCATATTCAACTGGTGCGAACCCAGCTCTGCCATTAAACCGCCCGAATATTCTTTATACAACCGCCAGTTTACCTGACGTTCAAGATCCGCACGCGGGAGTGGCCTGCGCCAGTTATTGTTCCGGTGCCACCAGGCATCAATTCGTGTCAACTTGCCTAAATATCCTTTTTGAATGATTTCTTTTATCGCGTTAAAAGTTGGGTTTAACTGGTACTGGTAAGAAACCTGAAAGAGTTTGGAACTTTGGTTTGCCTTTAGTTTTGCGGCAATCGACTCTTCAATACTATAAGTCATAGCTTTCTCACACATAATGTGGATATCTGCATCAAGTGCATCCATCACCATCGGGTAATGTTCAAAAAGCGGGGTGCTGATGATGACTGCTTCAAGGTCTTTGTTTTCAAGCATCTTCCGGTAATCGGAGTAGCCAATTGCTTTGTCGTTTATTTTAGCCAACCCCTCTTCCAGCCTGAAGTCCAGAATATCGCAACAGGCTATGATTTTTATTTCGGGAAGTTGCTTAAGGACATGAATAATGGTGCTTCCCCTGTCGCCCAATCCGATTATCCCTACTTTTATTCTTTCGTTTTCAGGCACAGGCGCCGGGGTAATCAGCCTTTTGCAACCTGCCAGTCCAATGCCAACGCCTGCGGCAACCAATGTTGACTTTGTAATAAAGTCCCTGCGTTTCATAAAATTTATTTCCTTTCGCCTTAAAATATTGTCTTAAAGTTTATAGAATTCTTCCCATCCTTTTCGTGGAGGTGCGCCTTCCAGCATTTGGTTGGCATATTTATTATTGATGAATTTCTTTGTTTTTCGGTCGAAAATAAGTTTAGTGCTTAAACGTTGAGCTGCCACCCCTAACGAAAATACCTGGCTTAACGGGCCGGCAACTTCAAACGGTGAGCGGCTTTTTTCCTGACCTTTGCAGGCAAGAAGAAAATTTTTGAAGTGGTCGGAAGTGCTTTCCGGAACTTCGGGCAATCTTGATTGCATGTCACGAGCTTTTTCTTTAGGAATGATTGAAAGCGTTGCGCTGTGTGTACCACCTTTAAAAATCAGTTCATTGCTGTAAATAATTTTACCAGGATTCAATTTGGTTGGTGTAACATCACCGTTGCTGGCCGGTGGAATATCCGGATCGATTTCAGACACGCCATACCCTTTTGGAACAGGAGGAATATTATCGAGCCCATCGTACCATGTTACATCAACAGGAGGCATGCCACCTCGCTCGGGAAATCTGAAAATGATGGTCGATGAAAACGGGAAAAAGAAAGAATTGTGTCCTTCAAGTAACGTCGGATTGATTTCATAAGGTAACCCCAGGTCGAGAAATTCGTGGGCAGTATCCAGTATATGCGCCCCCCAGTCGCCAAGCGCCCCCATGCCAAAATCATACCAGCAACGCCATTGCCCGTGATGGTAATCTTTGTTGTAATCGTGGTATTGGGCAGTTGTAAGCCATGTATCCCAGTCGAGGGTTTTAGGTATGGGCTCTTTTCCCGGAAAACTGGTAATGGTTGGGTCAAAGCTATGCCAGCGGCGCGAGTTGTTCATGTGGGCTGTAATTGCAGTAACATCTTTAATAATCCCGGCTTCTTTCCATGCTTTAAACTGAAAATAATTTTCGCCTGAATGCCCCTGATTGCCCATTTGCGTAACCACTTTGTATTTTTTGGCCGCTGCCATCATC
>JAFGEV010000078.1 GCA_016931385.1 Prolixibacteraceae bacterium | reverse complement strand
TTATTGAACAATTATGCCGGCGAATGGAAAGCTGCTCCAATAAAGGAGGCTTTTTCGGAATTTGTAAATTCCAGGGCCTGGGGGTTTGGCCTTGTGATGAATGCATTCAGGATATGCCTTGTTGGTGCGGCAATGGGTCCCGACTTGTTCGAAATTTGTGAAATGATTGGAAAAACCGAAACCCTGAAAAGAATCGGTAACGGAATTGAAAATATTAACTGATCCTTGATAAATTCTTAAAACTATACGTTTATTTACTTCCTTTTTTGAAAAGTTATCAGGATTTTTGCTTGAGTAAATTATATTGAAATGAAACGAATTATCATATTGGCTTTGATTTTTATATCGCTTGCAGGTTTTGCACAAAAAAACGCAATCAAACTGGGGATTTCAGGAGTAAATTACGGTGATTTCTTTTTGAATTACGAACGGGTAATTAACCCTAAAAGCTCAATAAACGTGAATGTTGGTTACTGGGACTTTAAAGCCAGCCTTGTTGATTTCTCGGGCATAATGAGCACAACCGAAGACGGATTAAGCCTGCAACAATATAATTCAGGCTTTCATAGCTCGGTTGATTACCGGTTTTATGTTGGCAAGCACGATGCGCTTAAAGGATTTTATTTAGGTCCTTATGTACGCTATTGGGACCATTCGCTTATTTTGCTAGATGATATTGAAGGGGAAGATTTCGATGTAGATACAAAGATATGGAGTATAGGTTTTGGTTTTCAAATGGGATATCACTGGGTGATTAATGACTACATCTCAATCGACTGGTATTTTATCGGGCTTGGAATCGAAAGTATTTCGGCAAAATTTGTTTATGTTACCGAAACCCGGAATTTCGATTACAACACAATTGTCGACGACTTTATTGATGTTTTTGATGGGTTCGACTATTTTCAGAAAAAAATCAATACAGCTACCAGCCCCGAAAACATGACGGCAAAGCTACCTTTTATCGCTCCCGGTATTAAGACCGGATTAACCATTGGGGTAGCATTTGGAAATTAATTTTATAAATGATAGAAACCTTAAAGCAGAATAACGTGAAAAAATCAATCATAGCCCTAATCATATTTCTCCTGTTAACGTCATTTGGATTTAGCCAGCAGAACATCGTTAAAACAAATATTTTAGGATGGACCTGGGGTAAGTTTAACGCACAGTACGAACGAATGCTTACCGACTATTCTTCGGCATCGGTATCTTATTCGTTTATTAGTCCATACTTTGCCAAGTCGGATTTGCTTGGGACAATTTTTTCGACAATAAATCTCATGGAAGCACGCTTAAATGGTCACGAAGTAGTGCTCGATTATCGACTTTATAATAAAAACCAGCCTGGTCCCCGTGGTTTCTATATTGGCCCTTACGTGAGGTATACATACATGGGATTCTATTCCGAATTCAACAATCCTTTCGACAATACCCTGGGGTTGTCCGATTACGATGATTTTATAAAAGATGGTATCGATATTTCAAGGATTGGCCTGGGATTGAAGCTTGGTGCCCATTGGATTATCGGCGACCATTTTTCAATCGACTGGAATTTTATCGGGCTCGGTGCCGATTATTATACATACAGGATGTTTTTTGAAGGTGAAGCTACATTAAATAACCAACAATATTCTTATCAGGATGAGACAAAAACACAGTTTTTTCTGTCAGGTATCTCTACCGATTTAACACTGGGCTGGTCCTTCTAAATAGTATCTTTTTTCTTTTAATTGACTGAAAAATAGGTTTTTTTCAAAATCACAACCTCTTAACAACACAGAATGTTATTGCTTTATTTACGAATAAGGTAGTGCTTTTCCTATTTTTTTAAATTTTAAAAACCTGAATATTTAGAAAGCTGTATTCAAACATGTTAAGAAGATGTTAAAAATTGCATAAAAGCCCGGTTAAGGTTAAACATTTTTCTATTTGTAAAGTCTTAGTTGTTGTGATTGGAAAATAGGTTTTTTACATCAAATAATTTTATGAAAAGGTTTTTATTATCAGGTATTTTAGTTGGAATATCATTGTTGATTTTTGCTCAACCTTCGCCGGGACCAGGACTTAATACACCTGCAGATGCGGCTCCAAGGAAGGGGAGTATTAAGGGGAAGTTAATTGAAGAAGGCAGCAAAGTGCCGCTTGAATATGCAAATATTGCTGTGTATTCACAAACCGATTCTTCTTTAATAGGCGGGGGGATTGCTGATCTCAACGGAGATTTTATAATATCGGACCTAAAACCCGGCACTTATTATATCGACACAAAATTTATTGGATTTGAACACACCCGGAAATTTGATATCGAAATAGGGAAAGGGCAGCTCGACATCGACCTGGGTACAATTATTCTTGTGCCATCGTCGGAAAATATTGGTGAAGTGAATGTTTACTCACAAGATAAGCCTATTGTGTACGAAATAGACAAGAAAATTATTGACCCGGCGCAATTCCCAACAACGGCAAATGGAACAGCAACCGATGTTTTGGCAAACACCCCCTCGGTGGTGGTCGATATTGAAGGGAACGTTACCATGCGCGGTAGCTCAAATTTTACGGTGTTGATCGATGGCCGCCCAACTCCCTTCGAAGCTGCCGATGCCCTTGACCAGGTGCCTGCAAGCACAATCCGCAACATCGAAATTATAACCAATCCTTCGGCTAAGTACGACCCCGACGGGAATGCCGGCATCATTAACATCAATACGAAGAAAAGCAAAATGATAGGGCTGACAGGCATTGTTAACGGTTCGGCCGATACCAACGGTTCGCTCTCGGGCGACTTCCTGTTAAATTTTAAACGAGAAAAAATTAACTTCTTTATAAACGGAAACCTCTCCGACCGCAGGCGTAACGGTTCGTTTGAAAGTGAAAATATTACATGGGCCAGCGATACCATCACAACCCTTTCGTGGGGAGATCAAAACCGGGGATACAAAGGATGGTCGTTAAAAACCGGCTTCGACTACTATTTTAACGATTTTAACACCCTGACATTCAACGTTGGGGTAAACGGGCGGAACCGTTATAACGAAGGCTTGTCAAATTTTTCGGAAAGCTCATCAAGTGGTTTTTCGCTTGAATCATCGACCGAGAACCTCGGAGAAGGTAAGGGAGAAGAATTGTCGTTTGGCCTCGATTACCGGAAAACCTTTGAAGGGCAAGAAGGCAGAGAATTTACTGCCTATTTGTACTACGAAACAGGGAATGGTGAAGATTATTCGTTATACAACCAGTATGACGGTACAAAGGAACTTAGAAGAGGTCAGAAAAACTGGGAAGTTGGAGATGACAGGCAGTTCAGGTTTAAAGCCGATTATATACATCCTTTTGCAAACAAGATGAAGCTTGAAGCAGGATATCAGGCACGGATAGACCGAGATTTTGAATGGAACGATGTTCACTGGTATAATACCGTTGAAGATTACCAGCCTTCACCTGAGTCGGAATATTACTCCGAAACTTACTTTAAAAGGGATATCCATTCACTTTATTCCACGTTTAGCCGCTCAGGCGAGGTGTTTGGTTTTCAGGCCGGATTAAGGACTGAGTATACCAACCGGGTTATGGAATACAGCAAAACTGATGAACCGTATACCATAAACCGGCTCGACTGGTTTCCCACGCTGCACCTTTCGTTTCAGTTGCCCCTCGATCAACAGTTAATAGCCAGTTATTCACGCAGGATTGACCGTCCACGGGGACATTTTCTTGAACCTTTCATTACATACATCGATGCATACTCGGTTCGAAAAGGAAATCCGGCCATTGAACCCGAATACATCGACTCGTATGAACTGGGTTATCAAAAACAAATCGGTAAAGGGTTTTTGTCGATGGAACTTTTTCATCGAAAAACCAATAACCGGGTTGAGCGGATTACCAGTGTTTACGAAGGAAATGTGATGATGCAAACCATCGACAATGTTGGTGTTGACTATTCTACGGGATTGGAACTGATGTTGAACACAAATCCCACAAAATGGTGGATGCTCAACCTGATGGGAAACGCCTATCATTATGCAATCGAAGGTGAATTAAATGGCGTTCGTATAGACGTTGAACCAAGTTTTAACTGGCACACACGCCTCAGCAATACATTCAGCATAACAAAAACCACAAAATTCCAGTTCGATGCCATGTATCACAGCCCGACTGTAACAGCACAAGGCAGCCGCAAGGGATTTCTGTTTACAAATATGGCCGTCAGGCAGGATCTCTTTAAAAATAAACTGAACCTTACCCTGTCGGTTCGCGATGTTTTCGACACGGCAAAGTTCGGTTTCGAATCGTCGGGGCCTGATTTCTATGCCAAAAGAAGTTTCGATATGAAATCGCCAGTGTTTGCCATCACGCTTTCATATAAAATAAACAACTATAAAAAGCCTGCAAAAGGGCAGGAAGGGATGAATGGCCAGAATGGGGGCGAAGGTGATATGATGGACATGGACGGTGGCGAGATGTAAGGCTTTTGTCTTGATGAAAGAATTTAATTTGTGTTTTCATGGTTTACTTACCAAAGTAGGTGATGGTTATTAAAACCGGGTTAGTGCCCGGTTTTTTCAATGTATTTCTTTCAAAGGTTAAAATACAATCAAATTTTTTTCAACAGTTTTAGCTTATAACAAATCTGTAAACTACTTGCAGGTTTATCAGGGTAAAAGTGAATTATTTTGATAAATCTGCAAATTGTATTTAAAAAAAACATAATTTTAAAAAATTGAAAACAAAACCTTTAAAAGTTATGAAGAATAAATATATTACTTGGGTTCTGGTGTTGGTATTAACATTTATTACCAGCCTTTATTGTTCCGCTGTTGTACCTCCAATTATTGATTTGCCTCATACCTTTTCATCAACAAGCACAATGGGTTCAATTGATATTGACGAAGATGGAAATGGTGATTTTTATGTGATTTACCAGGGGCTTATAGGGGGCTATAATTTTAAAATTTATGGAGTGCTTTCATGTTACTTAATGGCCGAGTATATTCCGCCTACCTCACAGCCTCCTGCCGGGGCACCTGCACCATTAACAGCATTATTGAGCAATTATGCTTCTGTGTTACCCTATGGGACAGAAATATTATTTTCGGGGCTGGCTTCTCCCTTAGCTTCCACTCCTGTTGGCCCGTTTTGGACAGAATGGGCCTATATTGTTCAAAGGGCAACAGGTTTGCCACCAATTGCCCCACTGGGAACAACAGCCCAGCAAGGCGCTTTTGATGGTTACATTGGCGTAAATTTTGAAAATGCTTCGGGGCATTACAATGGATGGATACATATTGTTGTTGATGATCTTTTGCCTCAGGTAACGGTATTATCAGCCGGTATGGGCAGCGCCCCGGGTGCAGCAGTGCCAGCCGGTTTAGGCGACCCTTATGCATCTACCGTGCCTGTACCACTGATTGCATCTTTACTTGGCATTATTGTAATAGGCTCAGGTATAGTAATACGTAAGCGTAAGAAAAAGTAGAAACAATTCTATTTCTTTTGATAGGCTGCCATGAAAATCGACAGCCTCTTTTTTCAAAATATAAACATAATGGGGCTGACTTTTGTATTGTACTTTTATGTTAATGAAATCTCTTCTTTTTGGAAAAACTTTTCCTATCTTTAGAAAAAATCTAAACTTATGATTATGAAGAAAATTGTTCTTTCGTTGATTTCAATACTTTTTATTTTATTTTTCACAAATAATTTGAGCTATGCAGACAGTACACCAATCGTAATCCTTCCGCATACTTTTGGTAGTGCAAGCCCCATTGGGGCAATCGATATTGATCAGGATGGTACCGGCGACTTTATCATTGAATATGTTAATGATTCATGGGGCTTTTATTTTGAGTTGGTTCATGTGGGTACTTTCAATGAATTTCTTGCTGAATATGTGCCGCCAATAGCGCCTGCAGCCTCAACTGAGGGGACTCCTCCGTTATCGTTAATTTTTAGTTTATATGCATCCATTTTACCTTATGGAACTGAAATTGAAAAGATAACTTCTCCGGCATCGCCTGCCATGTTGGAAAGGATGCCTTCAGGACCAAACTGGGCAAATTATGCACATATAATTTACAGGTATACAGGGGCACCAACAGCACCGCTAACAACTACCGCACAGCAAGGCGCTTACGATGGGTATATCGGGGTGAATTTTCAGGCATCAACCGGTTGGCATAACGGCTGGTTACATGTTCTTATCGATGAAATTACCCCTTCGGTAACAGTTTTATCTGCTGGAATGGGAAGCGCTCCCGGCGATCCGGTTTATGCCGGCGCAGGTGATCCATATGCATCAGCGGTGCCCATACCTTTAATTGCATCAATTTTAGGTATGGTTGCAATAGGTTCGGGTGTTATCATCCAGAAGAGAAGGAAAAAATAAGAGGATACAAAAAATTTAAAAGAGGCTGTCCGGATTTATCCTGGGCAGCCTTCTTTTTGTAAAGTGTATCATACTCCATTGTTTTCAATTACATTTGCCAAACAAATTGCATATTTCATGAGGAAATCTCAGTCAGGCCGGTTAAGGAAGGGGAAACCCGATTCATTGTATGTTGTGAAGGAACCCATTGAATTGATGAAATTTTTACAGGATTTTATTCCAAACAAAAGCAGGAATAATCTAAAAAGCCTCTTAAGCTACAGTCAGATAGAAGTAAACGGAACCACCCGTACCCGGTTTAATTACCCCTTAAAACCGGGCGACCAGGTGACTGTGAAATGGGAACGTTCACCTGTAATGGCTACAAAATCGTTCAGGGGATTTTCCATCGTGTACGAAGATTCCCACCTGATCGTCATCGACAAACACCACGGCATTCTTTCAGTAGCCACCGATAAAGAGAAAGAGAATACTGCTTACAGTTTTCTCAGAACCCATGTGAAAAGAGTGGATCCATCAAACAAAATTTTCATCGTACACCGGCTCGACCGGGAGACCTCGGGACTGATGGTTTTTGCCAAAAGCCCCGAAGTGCAGGCGATGTTCCAGGATCACTGGAAAGAGGTACTGACTGAACGGTCGTATGTGGCGATTGTTGAAGGCATCGTAGAAAAAGAAGAGGGAACGGTAGAATCCTATTTGCATGAAAACAAGGCCATGGTGGTCTATTCCGACCAGAACCCTGAAAGGGGAAAGAAAGCAGTTACTAAATACAAGGTTTTACAACGAAAAGGGGATTATTCCCTTTTGCAGCTCTGGCTCGATACCGGCCGGAAAAACCAGATCAGGGTTCACATGCAGCAACTGGGGCACCCGGTGGTAAACGACAAGAAATACGGGGCTGTAAGCAATCCGATAAACCGGCTGGGGCTGCATTCAAAAATATTGGAATTCAGGCACCCTGTAACCGGCAACCCGCTCCGGTTTGAAACCCCCCTGCCCAGGAAATTCTCCCTTCTGTTCTGAAAGTGTACCATAAGTTTTGGTGTTTCCATACCCAACCAATGGGCATAAATGAGTATGTCGGTTTTTGTTGGTGACATTCTTATCGTTTCCCAATTAAATTTATGGTCTGAAGTCTTCGTCCAAAAATTCAGCGTGATGTTATCGTCCATTTAATGAATGCCTATAATTATTTACCCGCGAGTTGAAAAAAATCAATTTTGAAGGTAACCTTTTCCCCCTTCCCGGAATAAAGATTAAACGAAGCCTCCTATTCGAATAATATAGCAAATAATTCATAACATGTTTTACAGCATATTGAAAAGAAAATAGGTGTAAGGTTTTGTTATGTTCATTTTTTTTTAATACATTTGCCTTATTGAGCCTAAAATAAAAAAGCCCATGTAATAAAAAACATCAGGATTCCCTTTTACCCGTGAAGTTTAGTGAAGTTGGATTTTTAGTGAAAGGTAGATTGCCATTCAGAAATATTGAAATGCCATTGGCTTTAGCCAACGGTATTAGATAAGATTTTTTTAAACAACCGGCCACAGTAGCCCCATCATAAAGGTGATATTGCTGTATGGCCTGCCTGCCGATAAGGCAGGCCGGAATAAGGAATACCCGGAACAAAATGAATAACTAAAAAATATCCAATAATGAATAACCAATATCGAATATCCAACATCAAGA
>JAFGEV010000424.1 GCA_016931385.1 Prolixibacteraceae bacterium | reverse complement strand
TCGTTGGCATCATCGTGGTTCATAACAATTTTACGGATATGCCAGTACAGTTTTTCCTGATAAGCAATAACCAGATCGTTGAACGCCCCTCGCTTAAGTGAAGCATTCTTTAAACGCTCTGCCAAAAAATCAACTGACTTTTCCTGTTTCAAAATGAAATCGGTTCAAAAATTTGATTGATAAACAAAAAAAAGTATTATCAAATAACATTAAAGAAAACCGGGTGCAATTTATAAATATTTTTCCCTGTTCCAGAAAACTTCAAATTTTTAAATACCTTACTAATGTTAAAGAAATTTAATGTTTGAAAATTTCTGCTGAAAACTATCGTTAATTATATTCAACGTTATAAATTAAGCCAAGTTTATTAACATTCGCACAAAATCTTAAGAAGATTAACCATATTTGCATACGGTAATTTATTGAAGGAAAATAACAGTTGTATTTAAAATACGCAAAAAAACCGGGATGAGAAGAATTTTCAAAGCTTTATTACTGTTCGTTCTGATATCGGCAGGTACAGCTTATGCGCAACACAACCAACCTGAAAAGATTATTGAAAACGATGGCAACTATACCGTTCATACCATCGAAAAGGGCGAAACAATTTATTCGATATGCCGAAAATACAATTGCGGGCAAAAAGACTTAATCCATGCCAACCCCCAACTGATTTCAGGTTTGAAAGTTGGTGAAACGCTTAACATTCCACTTGTAAAAAAAGAAGAACCTTCGATTGAAGTTTCAGAAGGAAATAATTTCATTTTTCACACTATAAAAAAAGGGGAAACAATATATTCCATTTCCAAACTGTTTGGCATCCCTGTTGATGTGATTTACCGTTTCAATCCCGAGTCGGAAAAAGAGGTACTTGAAAACGAAATCATACGCCTGCCCCGCGAATGGGAAGAAACTGAAAACAAAACAAACCCGGTTATCGGAGAAGACTCAATTTTCATTTATTATAAAATTCAACCTTTGGAGAACCCTTTTTCGGTTGCACAAAAGTATAATGTTGACGTAGAAACCATATCGGAAAACAATCCCGGGATATTGCCAGCTTTTCCGGCCGGTGAAATTATCCGCATCCCAAAAACAATCTCCGATAGCTTCGGCCCTTCAGCCGATTTGGACAAAGGTGATTATTTTCTTCACAGAATTGAAAAAGGCGAAACTTTTTACAGTTTCAACCGCCGGTTCGGGGTTTCTGAAGATGAATTGATAAGCATCAACCCTGCATTGAACGAAGGTTTAAAAACGGGCCTTGAAATCAGGATTCCTATAAAAAAAGCCCTGACCGTCAAAGAAGAAGATATTCCCCCGGCAAATACATTTAAATATACTGTACAAAAGGGTGATAACCTTTACCGCATTGCCATTGAAAACAAAACAACTGTGTTCGCGCTAAAAGAAATAAACAATGAACTGAAAAACAGGAACCTGGTTGCAGGTGAAATCATATTCATCCCGGCTTCCCACGAAACTGATCCTGATACTCTTCAGGAAAAAACACAAGAACCAATTCAGGTTTCGCCCCCAATGGTTTTTCAGCCCGACACCACCAACCAATCCGAAAAACAAGATTACCAGCCAGCCCATACAAGCGATACGCTGAACATTTCAATACTTTTGCCATTGTTTTACGATATTAACGATTCGATAAACCTTGAACCCCTTTCTGAAGAGGAACTTGCAGAAATCGACTCGATAAAAATGGCCAACCCCGAAATGGAATTTTCCACAAAACGGCAAAAAGAAGAAAAGTCACTATACAATCACACAAGGAATTTCCTGAGTTTCTTCGAGGGATTCCTTATTGCCTCCGATTCACTTTCAGGCTCAGGGTGCAACATAACCATCAAGTTGTACGATACCGGCTTATCGCAGGAAAGGATAGATTCGATATTGCAAAGCGGCGAACTTTTTAATTCCGACCTGATCATCGGGCCAGTTGATATAAGGCTGCAAAAAAACGTATCGGCACTTTCGTTTAAAAATCAAATCCCAATGGTGTCTCCATTCGCATCCGACAATGCATATTTTGAAACTAACCCTTACTATTACCAGGTAAACCCGTCAAAAGAATACATCCTCAAAAAAACAGCCGATTTTATCGGAGACCTATATTACGATAAGAATTTCATCATTATGACCCTTGGAGAAGTTGAAGAATTGAATGAAAAAAACCTTGTTGACCTTGTGAAAGACAAATTTTTCTCTTCGGGTATTTACCGCCAGCTTGATGAAATACTTTTTACGGAAGTTGATTTTACCAAAGGAGGGAATTTGGGTTACTGGCAGGTTAAAAAAACGCTTAAGCCCGACATGGAGAATGTGATATTTATTCCCGCCCCCGGGCACCGGTACGAAAGGGAAGCCCTTCTAAGCCGCGCCATTAACAGCCTGTATGTATTATCGGAAGAATTCGACATTACCCTGATCGGCCTAAGCGATTACCCCGGCTTCAAAAGCATCAACACCGAATATTTCCACCGTTTGAACCTTCGGTACCTTACACCAAACTATATCGATTATTCAAATAGCGAGGTGGCCGGTTTCATTAAAAAATACATGCAGAAATATTATACTGAACCAAACCAGTACAGTTTCAGGGGTTATGATATTGCCATGTTTTTCATCAGCGCTTTTCAGGAATACGGACATAATTTTAAATATAAACTTGATCAGTACAGGCACCCAACACTGCAATGCAACTTTAACATGCAAAAAAGCAACGATTTTTCGGGCCACATGAACCAAACCCTTTACATTATGAATTATACCCCGGAATGGGAGGTAAAGCTTATTTCGGAAACCGGGGAATAAAGCTTTATGAATATATCCCATCGCAAAAGAGGCAAATTTCACCTACTTCTATAGATATTAACGTGATATTATGGTTGCTGCCTGATGAAATGATAAAACAACTCGGAACATTTATCATCCGTGTCCTTCGGAAAATCGTTCAATAATAAAAAATTGTTGCGAAAAAAATCCCGGCAAAACCGGGATTTTTAAACCATATATCTAATCGAACTCTTTAAGGGCTTTTTTGATACGCTCAAGCGCATCGCCCAATTGCTCTTCGTTGATTACAAGCGGCGGTGTAAACCGTATGATATGCCCGTGTGTTGGTTTGGCTATTAGGCCATGTTCCTTCATGGCAAGGCAAACGTCCCAGGCAGTTTTCCCGTTGCGGGGTTCAATGGTAATGGCATTCAACAATCCCTTGCCCCTCACTTCTTTTATCATGGCTGAAGGAAAAGCAGCCATCTGGTCTCTGAAGAGTTTACCCATTGTTTCAGCGTTTTCGGCAAGGTTTTCATCTTTTACTATTTGTAAGGCTTCCATGGCCACCACTGCTGCTATGGGATTTCCCCCGTAAGTAGACCCGTGTTCGCCTGGTTTAATGGTGAGCATAATTTCGTTGTTTGCCAGCACGCACGAAACAGGGTACATGCCACCCGAGATAGCTTTACCAAGGATCAGGATATCGGGCTTCACCCCTTCATGGTCGCAGGCCAGTAGTTTACCGGTGCGTGCTATCCCGGTTTGAATTTCATCGGCAATAAAAAGCACATTGTACTGGTCGCACATTTCCCTTGCAGCCTTCAGGAAACCGTCGGCAGGAACATATACCCCCGCTTCGGCCTGAATGGGTTCAGCCATAAAAGCTACCACATCAGGGTCGGACAGGGCTTCTTCCAATGCAACAACATCGTTATAGGGTATGTTTACAAAACCCGGGGTATAAGGTCCGTAATCGTTGTACGCGTCGGGGTCGCTCGACATGGACACGATGGTAATGGTGCGCCCGTGAAAGTTGCCGTTACAAACCACAATTTTTGCCTTATCGCGGGCAATGCCCTTGATTTTGTAGCCCCACTTACGGGCCAGTTTCAGTGCGGTTTCTACACCCTCGGCGCCTGAGTTCATGGGCAACATGCGGTCGTATCCAAAGTAAGCAGCCATATACTCTTCCCAGGCTCCAAGCTTATCGTTGTAAAAAGCCCTTGATGTAAGTGCCAGCTTTGAGGCCTGTCTGGTTAATGCTTCAACCAGCCGGGGATGACAATGCCCCTGGTTCACTGCCGAGTATGCCGACAGGAAATCGTAATACCTGCGCCCTTCAACATCCCATACAAAGACGCCTTCTCCCCTTTCGAGCACAACCGGAAGCGGATGGTAGTTGTGGGCGCCAAATTTTTCTTCCCTTTCAATAAAATCTTTTGTAAGCATATTCGACTGTAAAAATAATTCCGGTTTCAATATCGAAATTATTTATGCAATGAGATATGATAATCGTCAATCAAAAAAAGTAGTCCCAGAATTTGATAATTGCAATTTCGAGTAACAGGAAAAGAAGGGCTAACCCAATAAAGAGCGTCCAAAGCTTTTTCCCGTGCCCGAGATCGCGGACTGCCCCTTCAAACTCACTGGTTTTCTGTTCCAACAGGTTTACCTTTTCGATGCCGGCCTGTTTAGCAAATGTGATAATCTCCTCGGCTTTATAATAATTTAGTTCCGATTCATGTAAATCATAATTAAACGCCACTTCGCCAATTACATCATTTGCATTCAGCACTTCATAAATACCAGCTTCAAACTCAGGCCCTATGCCCAGTCTGATGCGGCTGCCCCCCTGCTGAAAAACCGACTGGACAAATTCAGTATTATTTTCAACGTTGCGTACAACAGGGTTTTGCAATAATTCGCCACCATTGCTTTTAACCTCAAAAAAACGGTCATTCCTAAGCACATAAAACAAATTTTGTGAACTTTGTGAATAAAGCACCATATTGTATAAAGTGGGAACAAATAACAAATGGTTAACAAATTCATTTTCTTTTTCAGACAGTGGGAAAGAAAAAACATACACTTTCCCCTTTTTAAAATTTGAAAAGGAAAGCGCTGCAGTGTTATCGGCAAAGCTTAACAATGCTTTTGTCTGGTTCTCATTTCCCTGGTTGAACCGGTAACGGTACTTCACGGCAGGCAGGTCAACGTTTTCAACTTCTTTTTTGAAAACATTTCTAAAAACAATATCATCGAAAGCAAAATGGTTCACAGGGATTTTAACCGTATCGGATGCGATAAACCGTGCAGCAGAAAGTTTGTTGAACAAGCAATTGTAACTGGCCGTATCGGCAAAAAATGATGGGACAAATACCATGGTTCCCCCTGTTTCGACATATTTTGAAAGTTCATCGCAAAGGCCTGTTGAGATCTTTTGCAACTCGTAAACAATGATTGCTGAATAATCGGGTAACCTGCTTATTTGTAGCCTATCGGATGTAACCTTATCCAGGCCGATGTACTCATCGTTTAAAAAAAGCGCCTCGATGTTTCTCGTATCTTGTTTGCCATTACTGTAAATTAAAAGGGTTTTAAGTTTATTGTCAACGCGGTAACTAATGAAAAAGCGGTTATCGTATATCACCGGATAATCCGACAATTCAATCCGTCCACGTTGAATTCCCGCTTGCAGGTTTGTATACTGAAGCTTCACCGTTGCTTTTTCTTTTGGCTTCAAATCGAGAGTTGACAATGCTTTTAGCGAATCGTTCAGGAAAAAATTGACGGGCAACTGGGCATATTCATTGTCTGAATCGTTAACAATTGAGACAAAAAGCTCCTCAACCCGGTTAACATGATGGGCCGGTGATTCAAACCAGCATGAATCGATATACAGGTTGGGTACATTATTAACCTCAACCGGAACAAAATTGAACACTGTGACCGAATCGGGCTGTAAATTCATCAGGTCGGATGAGTTTCTCTGAAAATCGGATATCAGGTAAACAAGCTGTTGAGTGCTGAAAAGAAAATTGTTCAGTAAACCGTTTAACCTTAAAACAATGGTTGAAAGAGGTGTTACCAGGTGGCTTAACTCAACCTCTTCTATCAACTGAATTATTTCCTGACGGGTATAAAACCTGAAATGTTTTTTTTCCAGGTTATTGGTTAGTAATGCAAACTTTGTATCGGGGAGGCTGGCATTCACAATGGCATAAGCTTTTTGCCTGGCGCTTTCAAGTGCAATGCCCTCAGGGCCTTCGGCGCTCATACTAAACGAATTGTCAATATATATGCATACCACCTTATTGGCTTGTTGCTGTTCTCCTACTTCAGATGGAATGTAGGGTTTTGAAAAAGCAAGTACCATCGCTGCCAAAAGCAATACCCTGCAAGCCAATATGAGCAATTGTTTGAGCTTTGACTTTCGCTGGCTTTCTTTCTTAACTTTTTTCAGGAAGCTGACATTCGAAAAATATACGGTTTGATGCCGGCGAAAATTCACCAGGTGAATAATGATTGGCACAAGAACCAGAAATAAAGCCCAAAGGAAACCGGGATAAATAAACTTCATGCGAACAACCTGTTTATAATTTCATGCAAAAATAACAAAATAAGCCATGAAAGCTTAAAGAGTAAAATATTGATTTTCTTCAAAACACCCTCATGCAAATTCCCTATCTTTATAAAACCGAATCTTAATATTACTAATCATGTTGCGTTATATTCACTTTTACATTCTGATTGTCATATTCTTTTCATGCACACACAACAGTAAAAATCAAGAAATAAGCAAGCAACTCCCTAACATTGTCTTCATTTTTGCAGACGACCTTGGTTATGGCGACCTTGCCTGCTTTGGCGCTGACGATATTGCTACGCCACATATCGACAGGCTTGCTACCGAAGGTATTAAATTTACTGATTTTTATTCGGCATCATCGGTATGCAGCCCTTCACGGGCAGGATTGCTCACCGGCAGGCTCCCTCAACGAATGGGGATTAACCAGGTTTTCTTTCCGGGTAGCTTTACAGGTATGCCCCCTTCTGAAATTACCATTGCCGAACTTCTGAAGGAAAAAAACTATGCAACCGGCATTGTGGGCAAATGGCACCTTGGGCATCACTTTCAATATCTGCCCCTTCAACAGGGATTCGACAGTTACTTTGGAATTCCATACAGCAACGACATGGAAAACGTAGTTTACATGCGAGGTAACGAAGTGGAAGAATTCAAAGTCGATCAGCATTATATCACCCAAAACTATACCCGTGAAGCTCTGAAATTTATTGAAAAACACGAAAATCATCCTTTCTTTCTATACGTAGCACATAATATGCCTCATGTTCCCATATATGCTTCTGAAGATTTTATTGGCACTTCGGAAAGGGGCTTGTACGGAGATGTGATTCAGGAACTTGATTGGAGTGTGGGCAAGATACTTGGCAAACTCGAAGAACTGAATCTGCTTGAAAACACATTGGTAATATTTTCGAGCGACAATGGCCCCTGGATTGTTATGGAAGAACACGGAGGAAACGCAGGTATGCTTCGCGAAGGTAAAATGTTCACTTTTGAAGGAGGGATGCGGGTGCCGACCGTGGCCATGTGGAAAGGAAAAATTCTTGCCGGCAGTGTTTATAACAAACTTGCCTCCCAAATGGACTGGTTCCCGACAATCGCAGAACTAACAGGCATTGCACTCCCTGCCGACCGTGATATTGACGGAAAAGACCTCACGCCAGTGCTTCTGGGAATGGGTGAACGCGAAGATAGCACGTATCTCTTTTTCGATGGAAGCGACCTGCAGTGTTACAGAAAAGGAAATTGGAAAATTAAAAAACCTTATCCGGGATTTGCCGGAGCACGCTGGAAGCAGGCTGTTGCTGCACACGATACATTGCTTATTGACCTCAAAAATGATATCGGCGAACAATGCAACTTATACAATGGAAATTCGGAACTGGCCAGACAGCTTTTTAATGAAATGATGGCAAAATATAAAAACCTTGGTGAGTTGCCCCAAACTCTTGTTGTCAATACACCTGCCGATGAATCGCATTACGAATACCTGAAAAACAAGCATGAAAAATGAAAACTTTTTTATTGAAAGTAAAATCAATACAGCACTTCAATGCCATGAATTAATACCGATCCCGAATTAGTATCGGCAGCGTTCGATACGCTTCTGTAAAAACCAAAAGAAATAACATCGCCTGCCTGAAGAGGATAAAAACGGTTTGGAGTAGAAATGTACCCCAATGCAACAACAGGTACATCTGGTGTAACAATATTAATTGTTCCATCGATAGTCAGCCCGGTTGAAGCTCCTGATCCCATTATAAAACCAACATCTGCACGGCCAATGCTGATATAATTTGGCATTAGGCTTACACCACCCGTTAAAAGAGAACTGACAACCATACGCAGAACTATTTGCGAACCTGTTTCATAATCAGCAGGCAAAGTAAAATTCATTGAAAATGAAGAATTTGATTCATTGGGCATTCCTAAACCGGCATTTGGCCCAAATCCACTCCAGAATTGGGCCGATCCCGCTATAAATGCGCCAAAAACATTTAGCGATATGCTCTTTTTGTTCCATCCCTCAATATCATCTTCAGTAATTTCTGATGCAATGGAAGCGTCAAATACAGGATCAGTTTCTTCGGAGATAAACCCGCTTAAATCCTGATCGCCGGTGTTTACCCCCGACAGGTTTGTCAATCCATCAAGATGGCCGGCAGTGATGTTTGCAGCCGGGCTTCCGATAAATACCGGGTCGGTCTCTATTATTTCATAAGTCAAATTATCGGCCGTATTGGCATGAAAAGCATAAGGTACGCTCAATAACTGGCTGGTTCCCGTGAGGGTGTAATTTGAACCTCCGTTTAAATCGATCTCAGTTTTTAAGAAATAAGGGCCATTGGACCAATCGATATTCGTAAAACTGCCACTGATAACTGTTGCAGCAATGCCACCAATACTTATGGTAACCAGGCCGTTTTCGTTGCTTGCAGGAAACTGACGCTCGATATAAACTACTGTACCATTGACTGATCCCTGAAGGATACTAAGTTGCATCCCAATATTGTGGTTGACCATGATTGAGCCTGAATTATCGCGTATAACCGACTGGTAGCTCATTTCGCCCGGCACCTGAGCCCAGGTT
>JAFGEV010000077.1 GCA_016931385.1 Prolixibacteraceae bacterium | reverse complement strand
TGCTTTTTTTATCGTGCCAGAACAATAACATCGATAAAATAAAATCGTTTTCGCACCCACCCGGTTCACCCGAAGTTGTTGCAAACCAGCTTGAAGTGTTGTATTCCGACTCGGCGATAATCCGTTTCAGGCTGACATGCCCCGAACTTAAAATATACGAAGACGAAGAGGTTCCCTACAAAGAATTCCCAAAGGGATTTAAAATTGAACAATACAATACCGATAACCAGATTACTTCATGTATAGAAGCCTTGTATGGCAAGTACTACGAAGAAAAACAGCTATGGGAAGCCAAACAGAATGTTGTAGCTGTAACAGAGAACAACGATACCCTCAAAACCGAACTTTTATATTGGGATGAAAAAAAAGATCAGATTTATTCCGACCAGTTTGTTAAATTTATACGCAAAGAACAAATCATCACGGGAATCGGGTTCGAATCTGACCTTCAGATGAAAAACTGGAAAATAATCAATGTTAAGGGTACCGTGGTGGTTGAAGTAGAGGAATAAACCATTATGAACGAAGGCATTATTATAATCGTCACAATTATTTTTTCCGCTTTCTTTTCGGGAATGGAAATCGCTTTTGTCTCGGCCAATAAAATGAGCCTTGAGATGGATAAGCAACAAGGCAACTTAACGGCAGGCATCCTAAACATTTTCACATCGAATCCTTCGCAGTACATTGCCACTATGCTTGTGGGCAATAACATTTCGCTGGTCATCTACGGGCTTGCATTTGCAAGGTTGCTTGAACCGTCGATTCAACTATACGTACATAACGACATCCTGGTTTTACTTTTTCAAACAATCATTTCAACACTTATTATACTTGTAACAGCCGAGTTTTTGCCAAAAATGCTTTTCAGGCTTAATGCTAATGGTTTTTTAAAAACACTTTCGCTGCCTGTTTTGTTTTTTTACGTTATACTTTACCCTGTTGCCCATTTTTCAATGTGGCTCTCGAAGGGAATTATTAAAGGTATTTTCAAGAAGAATGTTAACCCCGAAACCGAAAACAATGTTTTTTCCCGGATCGATCTTTACCATTATGTGAAACAACCCGATAAATCAGGAAAAATAAAAATGAACGAAGAAGAAACCGAAGTTAAACTGTTTAAAAACGCACTCGATTTTTCAAAGGTCAAAATCAGGGATTGCATGGTACCCCGTACCGAAATTGAAGCAGTTGACGAAGAATCGGAAATTGAAGAACTTCGGAACAGGTTTATCGAAACAGGCTTCTCAAAAATCCTGATATTTCACGATTCAATCGACAATATCATTGGCTATGTACATTCATCCCAAATTTTTAAAAACCCTCAATCGATTAAATCAATAACCAATCCTATTTCGATTGTGCCCGAAACATTATCGGCCAGCAAGTTGCTTGGGCTTTTTACCCAAAACCACAAATCGGTTGCTGTTGTAGTTGACGAGTTTGGCGGTACATCGGGGCTTATTACCACCGAGGATATTCTTGAAGAAATATTTGGCGAAATTGAGGATGAACATGACACCGATGACCTTATCCTGAAAAAAATCAATAACAATGAATTTATTGTATCGGCACGTTACGAGATTGAAGCGTTAAATGAAAAGCTTGGTTTTAGCCTGCCCGACCAGGATGATTACGATACTTTAGCAGGGCTCATACTCAATTTCCATGAGGATATTCCAAAAACGAACTCGATAATTTCCATTGACAACTTTGAATTCAGGATTCTAAAAGCCTCTGAAACAAGAATTGAGCTTGTTTTAATTAAAATTCTTAGTCCCGAATAAAATCACCGCTTTTTAAAAGTAGGATAGAAACCTAAAATTATTATCTTCGTAGCCTGAAATTTTTAACCACTTTTTGTTCAATTTAGAAGAATACAAATGGCAACATTACAGAAACTAAGAAACAATGCCGGAGTTTTACTCGCAATTGTAATTTTTATCGCACTCGCTGCTTTTATTTTGGGCGATTTGCTCCAATCGGGCAGTTCAATTATCAGGGGAAAACAACTTGAAATAGCTGTTATTGGCAACGAATCGGTTGAATACCCCGATTTTCAGTCGCGCTTTAACGAACTGGCAAACATTTATAAAACAAACAACCAGGTAAACAACCTGGACGAAAATGCGTACGAACAAATTTTCAACCAAACCTGGGAAACACTGCTCCAGGAAACAATAATGGGTGAAGTTTACGACGAACTGGGAATTGAGATTACTTCGGAAGAAATGTTCGATATGGTTCAGGGGAACAGCATACACCCCATTATTGTACAAATTTTTGGTGACCCCCAAACCCGACAGGTTGACAAAAGCAGGGTAATCCAGTTTTTAAAATACATACAGGAAAACCCCGAAGCGCCACAAAGAGCTTCATGGTTAAATATTGAAGAACAAATTATAAGTACAAAGAAAACTTCAAAATACAATACGCTCGTAGCAAAGGCACTTTATGTAAATTCACTACAGGCATCAAACAGCCTGAATAATAAAAATATCGTTGCCGATATGAAATTCATTCAGAAAAAACTGATTTCTATACCCGACAGTACAGTAAGTTATACTGATTCCGATCTGAAGGCTTATTACGATAAAAACCAATCGAAATACGAACAAAAAGCACAAAAGCGCCTGGCTTATATTACTTACGACATTGTACCATCGGCCGATGATGAAAACCAGGCACAGAAATGGATAAATGGGATTTTAGCTGACTTTCAGAAAGCCACTGACAATGTTCAATTTGTTAATATGAATGCCGACACCCGATTTGAAGATGTGTTTCAATCGGAATCTGATCTTGCACCCAACATTTCAGAATGGGCCTTCAATGCTGAAGAAAATGATATTTACGGCCCTGTGAAAGAAGGCAACACCTACAAAATTTACAAACTGAATGCTGTAAAAATGCTGCCCGATTCGGTTAGGGCCAGCCACATCCTTTTAAGGGTTGAGAGTGCAGCTCAGGCCCAGGTTGCCTTAACAACCATCGACAGTTTAAAAAACATTATCGAAACAGGGAAAGCTACTTTTGAACAAGTTGCGCGCGACAACTCACAGGATGGTTCAGCCCCTCAGGGTGGCGACCTCGGATGGTTCGGCAGGGGCAGAATGGTAGCCCCCTTTGAAAAAGCTGCTTTTAACGCCCAGGTTGGCGAACTGGTTACTGTTCAAACCGAATTTGGATACCACATTATAAAAGTTACAAGTCAAAGTAAAAAAACGAAACATGTGCAATTAGCAGTCATCGACCGCGAAGTAATTCCCAGCACCGAAACTTACCAGCAACTTTATACCGAAGCAAGTAAAATGGCTGCAAATGCAGAAAATCTTGAAGGATTAAAACAGGAAGCTGAAAAAAGCAACAAATCGGTACGCAATGTAATTGTTGGCGAAAACGACCGCAACATTCCGGCCCTTGGCCCAGTGCGCACGCTCATCTATTCAGCGTTTGCCAATTCATCGGAAGGTGAGCTTGTGGTTGGAAACGACCGTTCACCTGTTTTTGAGCTAGAAGATAAATTTATTATTGCTGCAGTTGAATCGGAAACTAAAGAAGGGATCAAGTCATTCGAGTCGGTAAAATCGTCGATTGAATTTGCTGTAATTAGAGAAAAGAAATTGGAAAAATTACTCGAAGAATTCAATGCTGCACGTGGTGAAAGTATTGAACAAACGGCACAAAACCTTGGACTACAAGTTGAAGATGCCAATGGCTTTAACCTCCAGTACGGCTCTGTTAATGCAATAGGTTATGAGCCCGCTATAAACGGAGCTGTTTCAGCGCTTGAACCCAACATCCAATCGAAACCAGTTGCAGGAAGAAACGGTGTTTACGTTATAGAAATTACCCAAAAAACCGGACAGGCACCAACCGACATCGCTTCTGAGAAAAACAGCATGTTTGCAAATACAAGTTACAGGGCTGGCTACCAAGCCTACGAAACATTGAAAAACAATACCAAAATTGTAGACAAACGTTCAAAGTTCTATTGATATTTTGTTGAAGAAAATATACTTAAAGCTGCCATAAAAGGGCAGCTTTTTTTTTTGCTACTTACGCAACCAAAATCACCTGTATTGAATCATTATGGTGTTTAAAACTTTGATGAATATGAATCGGATTTATTTATTACTGGCTTTTGTTATGGTTATCGGATTTTATGCCTGCGATAACAATGACGAGTATTACTCGCTGGGTGATATATGGCTTTCAATGGGGTTTATAAATGTTCCCGACAGTGGCAACAATTCCTTTTTTATTGTTGCCGACAACGGGGATACGCTCCTCCCTCTTGCCAACGATGTACCATATTTTGAGATTGAAGACCAACAACGGGTCATTGTCAACTATACAATACTTGCCGATGCAGACACCCTGAAAAACAAATTCTGGGTAAAAATCAACAACCTTCAGGATGTTCTTTTTAAAGAAATTGTTGAACTCACAGCGGAAAACAACGACAGCCTTGGACACGACCCAATTAACATAGAAGACGTATGGCTTAGCAAAAATATACTGAACTTCGAACTGGGTTTTTATGGAGGGGGAAAAACCCACTGGGTTAACCTTGTATACGATAATGAACAATTTTCAGGGAATATCTCACCACTTAAACTGGAATTAAGGCACAATGCCCTCCAGGATTCATTACCCTATTACCTCAGGGCAGTTGTGAGTTTCAACTTAAGCAAACTGGCTGAATACAGTAACGATTCTATAAACTTCAGTATAAATTATACAAACCTGCAAAACCAGGAAAAAACCCTTTTTGGCACGATGAGCAAATGAATCACACTGCCGTAAGCCGGCGGGCAATTACAATGGGAAAATTTATAATTATCGCAGCAGCAGATTAAACCTCCGAGAGCAGAAAACCCCTGAAGGTTTCAAATTGTTTACCAAGCGGGATGCTTTGCTTTGTGCCTTTCATAAACTCAGCAAGTTTTGCAGGTAAAGCTATATTCCCTTTTCCAACTATCGACTCAACAGTTTCGGTAAATTTTGCAGGATGCGCTGTCTCAAGGAAAATACCCACCTGATCGTCGTTCAGGTAGTCTTCGAGCGACTGGTAACCACAGGCGCCATGCGGATCAAGCAAATATCCAGATTGTTTATAAACTTTATCGATTACAGACCTTATCTCATCATCGGAATAACGGAAGCCGGCAATATCAGCCGAAATGGCCTCGTGACTGTTTCCGTAAAGGTCAAGAATCCTCACAAAGTTGCTGGGGTCGCCAACATCCATGGCATTGGCCAGGGTTTGTACCGAAGGTGCAGGATTATACATACCCGTTTTCAGATAGTGATATACAATATCGTTCTCGTTGTTGGCAGCAATAAAGCGGTTTACAGGAAGCCCCATACGCTTTGCGACCAAACCAGCAGTAAGGTTCCCGAAATTGCCGCTTGGCACCGATACGATAAATTCCTTATTCCTTTGTTCCATCCGTGCATAGGCACTAAAATAGTAAAATGCCTGGGGAAGGAAACGGGCCACGTTAATCGAATTGGCCGAGGTAAGGGTAAGCTTTTCATTTAAACCTTTATCGAGAAAAGCTGTTTTCACCAAACGCTGGCAATCATCGAAATTTCCATCAATTTCTAAGGCTGTAATATTTTGACCTAAGGTCGTAAACTGACACTCTTGTATGGCACTTACCTTCCCTTTTGGGTAGAGCACATAAACATGAATACCCGGAACCCCCAGAAAACCGTTGGCAACAGCGCTTCCGGTATCGCCCGAAGTAGCCACCAAAACATTTACAAGGCTATCCGACCCTTCAAGGAAATGTGCCAGCAGCCGTGCCATGAAGCGGGCGCCAACATCTTTAAAGGCAAGGGTTGGGCCATGAAAAAGTTCAAGGGCATAAATATTATTCTGCACATGTACAACAGGGCAGTCGAACGAAAGTGTGTCAAAAACAATTTCTTTTAGTTTATCATGATCAATATCATCACCAAAAAACTTCAATGCAACCTGGAATGAAATTTCCTGAAAGGATAAACGATCGATTGTTTGAAAAAACGAAGGATCAAACGTATCGATGCGCCCGGGCATAAACAGCCCGTTATCGGCTGCCAGGCCTTTGCTTACTGCGTATTTTAAATCGGCCTCGGGTACCGAATGGCGGGTGCTGTAGTATTTCACAAACAATAATTTAGGTTCTTTCTTATCTCGCTAATAAATATCTCAGGGAAAACTAACGGAATTGTCATTTAGAATGGGCAAGCCAATTTTCCCTGGGGTGCAAATTTAATTATTCCCTTAAAAAAAACCTTCTTAATAAAATAAAAGGGTGTAAACAGATAAAAAATATAATTATCAGGAAATAAAAAATATAACTGATCAAATTGATATTTTTTCTTAAACAATTTTTTTATGTTTGTCATGCGAAAAGGGGACATATGCTATACAATTTAAAATATTGGTTCAATTTATTCTTTCTTTTATTCTTTTATACAACTACAGTTCATGCTACAACTATAATTTATAACAGTAATGAACAGTCGCAGTTGTCGAATTTAAATATTCTATGTTTTGCCAGCGATGAAAAAGGTTTTATGTGGATTGGCACCTCAAAGGGACTAAACCGTTGGGATGGCTATAAATTCAAACATTACTTCAGCAATAAGAATAATCCTTCATCACTTTCTGGTAACCGTATCCAGACAATTTTTGCCGATAACAAGGGCGATATATTATGGATTGGCACATCAAACGGATTAAACAGGTATGACCCAAAAACCGACAAGTTTCAACACTTCCTGCATTCCGATATAGATTCAAATTCAATATCATCGAACAACGTTGTACAGATTATCAAAGACCTTCAGGGAAAATTGTGGGTTGGAACTGCTGACAACGGCCTAAATGTACTCAATCAAAAAACAGGGTTGTTCTCTAAGTTTGAACTCAATATTAAAACCGATTATGGTTTCGATTACAATCAAATACGGTCGATGTATCTCGACTCGACAGGAATAATCTGGATTGGTTTCAATTATTCGGGAATTGTACGGTTAGACCCTGAAAATTTAACTTATCAATTCTTTTTCGATTTTGAGGAAAATGGCTTGAAGCATGAGATTAGGGGCATCAATTCAATAACACAATCGTTGAATGGAAATTTATTATTGGCTACCTGGGGCGGAAAGATTATTGAAGTGGTACCTGAAAATGAACCTGTTTTTTTTAACTGGAGAGGAAATAAATACATAAAAAGCAATATAGCTGATTTTGCATTGAGTGATGAAGAAGGGCAAATATGGGTTGCTGATAAAAACAACCTGATAATCCGTTTTAATTCAGAAGGGATTCCTGTGGAATATTTCGATAAAGATCATTACAAAGAGATACCTTCAACTTTAATTTCAGCTTTATATATTGAGGGCACCCAGGTTTGGGCTGGCACATTTAACAATGGATTTTTCCAGGTCGATTTTAAGAAAAATAAGATAAATGATATTGAAATTGAAACAGATAACAACAGAAAAATTTCACCCTCGAATATAAAATCAGTTAGCCCCGGCAGTGAAAATATCCTTTACATTGCAACTACTGAAGGGGAGCTCTTTGAATATAACATGTTAACCAATAAAGGAAAATTAACCAAACTGGGTACAAACCTTATCCAATCGGTTTTTTATGACCCTTATCGGGAAGAAATATTTATTGGTGACTATTCTAAATCGCTTATGTACTTTGCACCTTCAAGTGGAAAATTCGGAACACTTTTCAATTTTAGTTCTGAATTCAGCCAAATGGATTTTTGTTCAAACGACTCGTTGCTTTTTTTCGCGGTTTGGAATAATGGTATATACATTTATAATTACCATACAAAAGAAGTATTTAATCCGGCTCAACAATCATCTTTTCATAATTTTTCTGCAATGGACATGCTCCTTGAAGGTGAACAGTTATGGATTGCTTCGTATAACAATGGTTTAATCAATTATAATCTTAAAACCAATTCATTCAGCCAATACAATTTTGAAGGAATAGCCACAAGCATGAATCCATCAAGAATGGCCAATTTGTTGAAAAGGCTAAAAGACGGAAGGCTGCTGGTATTAACCACCGAGCTTGGAATAAGTGTTTTCGATGAGGAAACCTCAACATTTCATGAAATTGGTTCCGAAATTGAAATATTCAAGCAGATTCATATTAAGGGAATTGAGCAATCGAAGGACAGTGCAATATGGATTTTCTCCGACCGCAAAATACTCAAGACCAACCCTGAATTTAACAAGTTGACCGAATACACCATAAACGACGGACTCAATATGGGGGTTCAATACAATACCACTTTTTATAACCCTCAAAACAACACCATATACTTTGGAGGAAACAAAAGCGTGCAATATTTTGAAGTCGACAAGCTCGATCGCTCAGAAAAAAATTACAATGTTGCCATAACCGACATACAATTATTTGGAAAATCAATCTCGTCCGATTCATCTCTAACCAGAAACCGTTCGATAGCCTATACCGATACTTTATACCTTCATTATTGGCAAAACATGTTAAGCATCGAGTTCTCTGCCCTTCATTTTAATAAGCTTTCAAATTCTGAATACCGGTATATGCTCGAAGGCGTTAACAATGGCTGGATTACTGTTGGCAACAACCAGAATAATGTTACCTATTCAAATTTATCTCCCGGAAGTTATACTTTTAAAGTGAAAGCCTCGGATGAAAACGGGTTATGGAATGAGAAACTTACTTCGCTCACCCTTATTATTTCACCCCCGTTTTGGTTAACCATGTGGTTTAGATTTGTTGTTCTGACAGTGCTTATAGCTCTTGTCTGGCTCATTTTTAAAAGCCGTGAAAACAATTTCAGGCGTGTAAAACAACGGCTTGAAGATATGGTAGCTGTCAGGACTGCAGAAATCACCAACCAGAAAGAAGAGCTTGAAATTCAAAAAGAAGAATTGTTAAAGGCGAACGAAGTAAAAAATAAGTTTTTCCAGATCATTGCCCACGACTTAAAAAACCCTGTCAGTTCAACAACACAGCTTATTGAATTATTGAAAATTAAATACAGTTCGTTCACAAAAAAACAAACTGGTGAAATCATCGAGTTGGCCTATAAATCGATTAACTCAACCCTCGATTTACTTGACGATTTGTTAATATGGGCCCGGTCACAAACCAATAAAATCAATTACGAATTTGAAACCCTCAATCTGAATACTTTAATCGAAAGCGAAATACTTAGGCTTAACCCACAAATTATCAATAAGAAAATCATCATTAAAAACAATGTCCCAAAAAAGATTGTCGTTTTTGCCGATTCTTATTCCTTAAAAACCATATTTCGCAACCTTATTTCGAATGCAATAAAATTTTCGTATAAAGAAGGAAGCATAAAAGTGGGTTGCAACATCCGTGAAAACGAACTTGAATGCTATGTGAAAGATAATGGCACAGGTATGCCTGAAAAAACGGTTAAAAATCTTTTCAAGATAAGTAACATTCAATCGGGCACTGGCACCGAGGGTGAAAAAGGAACGGGGCTCGGTCTTAACCTTTGTAAAGAGTTCGTAAAAGTTCATGGCGGAACCATCTGGGTAGAAAGCGAACCGGAAAAAGGCTCTACTTTCTTTTTTACGCTTCCTTATAACCTGGAAAAACCAAATTAGATAAGAAATACTATATTTTTCTGAAAAACTCCCTTATAAATTCATTCCCCTTCAAAATACCATAAGAACCTTCTTTTACCGATTCTTCATTATAAGCTTCTGTTTTATCGGGTTCATTGCCTGGCTTGAAAATTACGAATGGAACAGGGTCATGGGTATGGGTCCTCAATTCACAAGGCGTGGGATGGTCAGGCAAAATGGCAATAGCCAATGGTTCAACCATTGTTCCGGCAGCTTCCACAATAGGCTTAACTATTCTCGAATCGAGATATTCAATGGTTCTAACTTTCAGGTCAACATCGCCTTCATGGCCGGCTTCGTCGCTAGCCTCAATATGCAAGTAAACAAATTGAGTGTCGCCTTTTAATGCATCAATTGCAGCCTGGGCCTTCCCTTCATAGTTGGTATCGTAAAGTCCTGTAGCCCCTTCAACTTTTATCACCTCCATTCCGGCATATACGCCAATTCCCTGAATAAGGTCAACGGCTGAAATTACTGCCGACTTACCTACCCCATATAAATCCATAAGTTCAGGCATCTTTGGCTTATATCCCGGAGACCAGGGCCAGATTGAATTTGCTGGATCTTTCCCTTTCTCTATCCGCTTTTTGTTCACCGGATGGTTTGCAAGCAATACATGCGATTTTAAGATCAAATCGTTTAACAAGTCTGCTGTGTCCTTTGCTTCTGGTGTTGTTTCCTTAATCATCACCTCTTTTAACGGTGTGCCGGGCACATCGTGCGGGGGTGTGCACTTCAGCATTTTGTTCCCGCCCTTCACAACCAGTAAATGACGGTACGAAACTCCCGGATAAAATCTGATTTGCTCATTCCCGAGTTTGTCATTTAAAAAAGTTATCAGTTCAGCAGCTTCTTCTGTAGAAATATGACCGGCTGAATGATTTTTTATTTTTCTGTTGCCAACACAAATTAAGTTGCAACGCAAAGCCAGGTCGCCTTCACAAATTTCTACGCCCATGCTGGCGGCTTCCAATACTCCGCGTCCTTCATAAACCTGATGCACATCGTAACCCAGCACGCCCATGTTGGCAATCTCACTGCCGGCAGGCATATCAGCGGGTACAGTTACAAGTAAACCCGACCTTCCCTCTTTGGCTAATTTATCAATGGCAGGAGTATTGGCAGCCATTAAAGGCGTTTTCCCACCGAGCTTTTCAACTTGCCAGTCGGCCATTCCGTCGCCAAGTATTATAATGTGTTTCATTGTTACCAAATTTTCTCAAATCTTACTTTTATGTTTTTGTTGCTTGTCATTGGCTGTTGGCTATCAGCTATCACTATCGGCTCTTGGCTAGCGGCTATCGGCCATTAACTCTCAGCTTCCTCCAGATCGTCGGAACGGTCGATGGTAAAATCTCCTCCAAAAAAGTCCCCTCCCTCTGGAAGTATCAACTTGTAATTAAACAGATAACACATTTCAAGTTTCCCATCGGTTAAGGTGTACTCAAGCAGGTGTCCTCCCCCTTTACGATCGTTTGTTAAAAAATGCAGATGAAAGCCTGTAGTGCTGATTCCCGATGCATAATCGGGGCAATAAAACCCGATAATTGTGCCATAGGTGTCCGTAAATTCAAACTCGGACTGTTTGGCAGTAACTTCAACCAACGGTGGGTAGGGTTTCTCCTGGCGTGGCACGCTGCGCGTTTTCACATAACTAAAATGACCATTAATCATAACCGCATAAAAAATATTGCTTGTCGGAAAATAATTACTGAATTCCGACTTTAACAAGTCATAAGTGATATTGTTCAAATCGAAAACGGTATCGCTTTGCCATACAGCAACTGCAGCATAAGGGGTAAGCACAGTGTCCGACGGGGTAACAACTTCACCCGAAAAAAGAACCTGATATATGGTGTCGTTTAAAACGATCATCTCTCCATCAAGTGCATCAAATGTACCAATCCCCATGTCGCCAAGTTCTTTCAAACCACCTATTGGATAATACCCATCGTATATCCCCTGCACTATTGCATCGATTACTGAAACCTGAACTAACTCAGGAGTTTTTGTCGAATCTTCTTTCTGAAAGTCGTTGTCGTTGTCGCATGAAGAAAAAAACGAAATTATTAATATCAGGTGAATAAAATAAGCTTTCATAATATGTGGTTTAAATGTTAGCAATTCGCATGATGTCGGCAAAAACACCGGCAGCAGTAACACCCGCCCCGGCGCCATATCCTTTTATCAGCATCGGGAATTCGTTATATCGTTCGGTTGTTATCATGATAACATTGTTACTTCCTTCCAAACGATAAAATGGGGAATCAGCATTCACAGCTTCAAGAGCAACCTTTGCTTTTCCATTGTCGAAACGGGCAATGTAGCGCCAGCACTTGTTTTCCGATTCAATTTTTTTCCGTTCAGATTCAAAGTTTTCATCAAGCTTCACCAGCCGTTCCCAAAAATCATCAAGGGTACCCTCAAAAAGATCATCGGGAATAAATGCTGAAACTTCAACCTGTTCCTCATCAATTTCGTAGCCGGCTTCACGTGCAAGTATAAGCAATTTTCTGATAACATCTTTCCCGCTAAGGTCAACACGGGGGTCTGGTTCTGAATAACCAGCTTCAAGTGCATGCTTAACAGTTTTACTCAGTGAAACATTTTTTCCCACAGTATTGAATATATAATTCAGTGTGCCCGACAATACAGCTTCTATCTTCAATATCCTGTCGCCACTGTTTTTTAAATCGTTTATTGTCGACAACACCGGTAATCCGGCGCCAACATTGGTCTCATAAAGGAATTTAACCCCTTTGGCAAGTGCGGTATTCTTCAGCAGCCTGTAATTGGCATATCCCGACGAAGCTGCAACTTTATTGGCTGCTACAATCGAAATGTTCGATTCCAGTATCTGCAAATAATAACTGGTTACTTCTTCATTGGCAGTACAATCGATAAAAACCGAATTAAACATGTTCATCGCTGTCATGTGGTTAACGTACGATTTAAAATCGGACATTAGTTCCGACCGGCCCAACAGTTCGAAGTACTGATCAAGGTCGATACCATCCCTGTCAAACAACATTCGCTTTGAATTGGCAACCCCGACAAGCTTCAGTTTAAGCCTTTTTTCGTCAAAAAGTTTTTGTTGTTGTTTCTGAAGCTGATCGATGAAATTACCACCAACAGTGCCAATTCCCATCAGGAATAAATTCAGTTCTTTATAAGTGGTAAGGAAAAAGCTTTCGTGCACAACGTTTAGGGTTTTACGTAAATCGGAGGTTTTAATAACCCACGAAATGTTCAGCTCTGAAGCCCCTTGCGCAATTGCCCTAACATTCACCCCGTTTTTACCTATGGTGTTAAATAATTTTCCGGCAATGCCCGAACTTTCCCTCATATTTTCACCGACAATAGCAACAATCGACAAATCGTCTTCGACCTTAACTCCATTAATGTGCCCGATTTTTATTTCGTGTTCAAATTCCTTAACAATTTCATCGGCAGCCTCGTTTGCAACGGTTGAATGTACAGCAATTGAAATCGAGTTTTCGGAAGAAGCTTGTGAAATGAGGATCACATTAATTTTTTTCCGGGCAAGCGCTGTAAAAAGCCGCATCGAAATACCTGTTACGCCAACCATGCCGGCTCCCTGCAGGGTAATAAGTGATATTTCAGAAATCGACGAAATCCCTTTTATGATTCGCTCTTTTCCGAAACGTTTTTCATACCCAATTAAAGTTCCAGGCTCATCAGGTTTAATCGTATTTTTTATCCATACCGGAATTTTCTTTTGAAGCACCGGCAAAATGGTCGGCGGGTAAATTACTTTTGCGCCAAAATGAGAAAGCTCCATTGCCTCGGAATACGTGAGGTAATCAATGGTATATGCCTTCCGGATAATGCGTGGGTCGGCTGTCATAAACCCATCCACGTCTGTCCATATTTCAAGGACTTCGGCGCCTAATGCAGCTGCAAAAATTGCAGCGGTATAATCCGATCCTCCCCGTCCGAGGGTGGTTGGTTCACCTTTGTCGTTCGAAGCTATAAATCCGGGCACAACAGCTACCCCTGAAAAATCAGCAAAGGCTTCAGAAAGCTTCAGGTTGGTGGTTTCAAAATCAACTTCAGCCTTAATAAAATTACTGTCGGTTCGTATCAGTTGCCTGCTGTCGAACCATTTTGCATCAAGGAAAGGGGCAATAATTGCCGATGAAAGCAACTCCCCCATCCCGGCAATCCTGTCGAGGGTTTTAGGCGTAATTTCACCTAATAATGAGATGCCTTTTATAAAACCGGCCAGTTCATCAAGCATATCCCTGACCATTTTTTTTACTTCATGAACATTGTCTCCAGTTAATAATGTATCGATGGTAGTAACGTGGCGGGTGGTTACTTCCATCATTTCGGTTTCGGTGAAGGTTCGTTTTGTGGCGGCAGTTCGTGCCATGGTAAGGATTTTATCGGTTATCCCGCCCAGGGCAGAAACAATAATAACTAAGTCATCATTCTGACTCTCAACAATTTTTTTGACCTTCAGGAGGTTCTCAACACTCCCAACCGAGGTCCCGCCAAATTTTAAAACCTTCATTTGTTAACCTTTTATGATTTATCGGTAATTTTTACGAATTACTAAGTAAATGATTGTAATCTGTTTTCTTTATCAACACTGAACTTTTTTATTATCAAAATAATATTTTCTTAATTACAAGTGGGATTATTTACGTTGCGCTAAAACACCAGGGTGTCGCATTTTTTAGCTGCGATTTAAAGCTTTACTTTTCAAGTATGACGCCCCGTTGGGGCTTCCATTAATAGTGTGTCTTTTATATCTTTTTTTCACAGCGCCAAAGTTGCGGAATAACCAGCATAGGCTACAAGGCCTATGTTTATTAACGAAAGAACAAAATTTCATGAGCCCCAAAGGGGCGAAATAGAAAATAAATAATGCCCTATATAACACATTATGCACCTCTTACCGACTGGTAGAAATAATAATTACTGAAAATTTTTATTAATTTTGAAAACATTGTAATCATGATGGTTCAAAAATTTAAAAAATCATTCATGATAAGTGAAAGGGTAACAGCGCTTTTTTCATAATTCTGGTTTTTTTCCGGAGTTATATACGGTACAATAATGATGGCAGTTATTTCATAACGGATTCTGCAGTTAATGTAATTCTTTCTTAAAATGGGTGTTATCAACAGGTTTTCAGTAAGTATAATTTTCATGGTTATACTTATTACGTCGTGTAATCCTTCAGGAAGTAGTGAAGACCAAAGCCCATATGCCTCATCCGATTCAGTTTCACAGCAAATAAAAGAATTAATAAATACTGTAAACTCGCTTCGCTACACCAATCCCGATTCAGCATTTAAACTGTTAGATAAAACTGAAACGCTTTCAAAAGGCTTAATCGCTTCAACCGATGGGGAAGAACAGGAAAAAGGGTACCGCTATCTTGCTGAAAGTTTTAACTTCAGGGGTGTAACAAAAAGCAACATCGGCAGGTACGATGAAGCGCTTCAGTTGCACAGCAATGCCCTTGACATATACCAAAAAATTGGCGACAAGCGAGGAATTGGCGATACTTACACCGACATGGCCTACGCGTTCAGGTTAAACGGTCAGTACACCGAGGCACTCGACTACAACCTCAAAAACATGGAAATTTGCAAGGAGACAGGTTTCCTTCACGGCCTGGGCCAGGCATACGGGAATATTGGCATCATTTATTTTTTTCAGGAGGACTACATTAAAGCGCTTGAATATTACAACAAACATTACGAGGTTGGCAAACAAAATAAAAATGGCTATGAACAGTTGATTGCCCTGAATAACATTGGTGAAGTTTACGATAAGCTTGGGGAATACGAGAAATCTATTTCATACTACAAAGATGCAGTGCATATAGCCGACTCGCTGGGAAGCCTTTACCAGGCTGCTTATATACTGGGTAATATAGGGTTGGCTGAACAAAACCTCTCACATCATGAAAGAGCAAGTGAATATTACGAACGATCATTATCCATCAGGGAAAAAATCAACGACAAAGAAGGTATCGCAATCATGCTTAACAGCATGGCCTCGTTATACTTCATTCAACATGAATACATAAAATCTATCAACCTATCAAAACGAAGTCTTTCAATTGCTGAAGAATACCACATTCCGGTTGAAATTAAAAAAGCCTGCGAAAACCTTTACATGGCCTACGACAAACTTAACAATTTCGAAAAAGCATACCTTTACCACAAACAGTTCAAAGCCTGGTCGGACTCAGTGTTTGGAAATGCCCTCAATAACGAGATTGCCGAGATTGAAATTAAATACCAAACCCGCGAAAAAGAACAACAGATTACCCTGCTAACCGAAAAGGAGAAAATCAGGAAACTTGAATTAAAAAGAACCCGTCTGGTTGGAATTTTCCTGAGCATTACAGCCTTGTTGGTTGTTCTCGTAGCCATTTCGATATACAGGCGCTATAAGTTCAAAACACGCATGAACAACGAACTGGAAATACTTAATGCACGCCTGTCGGAATCGGAAAAACACCTGAAACAGCTAAACGCGACCAAAGACCGCTTCTTCTCAATACTGGCCCACGATTTAAAAAGTCCGTTGGTATCGTTCCGCACCATTACGACTTCTCTTTCAGAAAACATCGATCAGCTTCCGCCAGAAAAGCTTAACCATTTTATTGAAAAACTTAAAAAAACTTCCGGAACTGTTGTCGACTTATTTAACAACCTTTTAAGCTGGTCGTTAAGCCAGACAAACCGTATAGACTTTTCACCATCTGAAATTAACCTCTCGCAAATTACCGGAAATATACTTGACCTTTATGCAAGTGAAATCAGCAAGAAACAACTGGTCATAGGAAACAACGTATCCGAAAATCTAAAGGCCTTTGCCGATTCCAACATGACAGCCACAGTAATAAGGAACCTTTTTTCGAATGCCATTAAATTTTCGCCCGAAAAAGGCACGATTAAACTTGACGTTGACAAAACGGGAGACAAAATTAAATTTCAAATCACCGACATGGGGCCCGGTCTCACAACCGAAGACCAGGCAAAGCTTTTCAGAATTGACGTTAAAAACAGGGAAATCGGATCAGGTGAAAACAAAGGCACAGGCCTGGGACTGATCCTTTGCAAGGAGTTTATCAACAAAAATGGGGGCGAGATCGGTATTGAATCGGAATCAGGTAAGGGTTGTACGTTTTGGTTTACTCTAAAAAACTTATGTGTTTAGTTAAAAGATAATAACTTGCTAACACTAATTAAAACTTTGGCAATTAAAAAAATATTGAGGATCATCTAACATTCTGGTAGATAAATTTTATTTACAACATAAAAAACATTAACAGGTAGAAAAAAGTCACTAATTCACGAATATTAATATTCGTTAATTCGTGGCAATTGAATAAAGAAAGATGTTTTAAGAAACAGAAAAACGGTTTTATCACAAGCAAAAAAAATTAGAGTGGAAATATCTGGACTACAAGACAATGATATTAAATAAAAAATGAGTAAGCAAAAAATAAAACTGATCCTTGTTGATGACCACCAGATTTTTATCGATGGCATTGAATCGATGTTTATGATTGACGATTGCATCGAAATTGTTGAAACGGCAAACAATGCAGCACAACTGGCCACAAAACTCAAATATGTAACCCCCGATATTATTGTGCTTGACCTTTCACTCCCCGGCAAGTCGGGTTTCGAAATCATGGAAGAGATAAGAGCCAACCTGCCCGACATGAAGTTCATGATCCTTTCGGCAAATAATGACGAAGAATCGATTATCCGCTCTCTTAAAAGCGGGGCCAGGGGATTTTTGAACAAGGATACCACAAAAGAAGAATTTAAAAAAGCAATACTGGCTATTAACAGCGGGGATGAGTACTTTAGTGAATCAGTTTCAAGGATTATATTCAAACGTTATTCCGAAAGCATAATTAATAACAACAAACAATCTGAAGCCGACCAATTGCTGACTTCAAGGGAACGCGATATAATTGTGTTGTTGTGCGATGGGCTGGCTTACAAAGAGATTGCTGATCGCTTGTGCATATCGGCACGCACTGTGGAAACACACCGGAAGAATATTCTTGAAAAACTGGATATCCATTCAAACGCTGAGCTTGTTAAATACGCGATAAAGGAGGGGCTTATTTCGTTAGATTGAGGTAAAGATTAAGGTAAAGATTAAGGTAAAGATTAAGGTTAAGGTTAAGG
>JAFGEV010000423.1 GCA_016931385.1 Prolixibacteraceae bacterium | reverse complement strand
TTTTGTTTCACCTATGTTTCACCCACCAAAGAAAAAAGGGTTAGCAAATTTTGCTAACCCTTTGATTTTTAAGTCGGGGTGAGAAGATTTGAACTTCCGACCCCACGCCCCCCAGACGCGTACTCTAACCAAGCTGAGCTACACCCCGAACTTTTGTTTTCAATTTTTCGGAGCCAAGCTGTGCTACACCCCGAACTTTATACTTACGTTATTTTGAACGTTTTTCTTTAGCGGGACAAAAGTAACGATCTGTATTAATTCTGCAAAAATATTTACCATTCAAATTGCGATTTTACCGGTTTTAAGTTCTCAAATAAAGATAAGGCATTGGTTGATTACTTCGAACAATTGAATTTTAATTTATTATTTTTACAAGCCACATTTCGATTTGATTTATTGTTTTTGAAAAGTATAATGGCTGATTTAATAAATACACGAAGGTTTTTAACTATAATTATTGTGCTTTTTCTGTTTTTAGCAACAAATGCTTCTAACGTGAAATTCTACAATATCAACAACATGTATGGCATTTCGATGCGCGAAGCTAATTCAGTTTGCAAAGATGACAACGGCTTTATTTGGGTTTCATCCAAAACAGGTATTTTAAGGTTAACCGAAGATAATTACAAATTATACAACCTGCCTTACGAAACGGCAAACATTATATCTGTAAAAATTGTATATAGCAATCCTTATTTAGTGGCATACACAAATAACGGTCAGGTTTTTACATACAATCCAATTTACGACCGCTTCGATTTCACAGTCAATTTAAGCAGGGAATTTCACAGTAACTTTTTAAGCGTTAATTCTTTCATCATTAATAGCACGGATGGTGCATATTGGATAGGTTCATCAACAGGCCTGATAAAATTTCAGGAAAACAGGGCCATTCTGCTTAGCGATTATCGCACACCCGTTTCGGGCTTGGCCTTGTTAAGCGATAAACAAATGATCATGACAAATACCGAAGGGGTGTTTATTTTGGATACTGAAACTTTGCAAAATGATATCTTATACAAAAATGATAACCAGCCATTGTTTGAAGTTTCAGAACTTTATATTGACAGGAATTTGAACCGGCTCTGGATCGGAACTCTTTCCAGTGGTTTGTATTATTACAGTTTTGATGAGAAGCGACTAAAAAATATACTTGGAAAAGAGTTGCCAAAACAGCCCATTCTGGCTATTGAATCAATTTCCGATTCAACGCTGTTGATCGGGATTGACGGCCAGGGATTATGGGAAATCTATAAAAACGGCCTAAAAGTAATGAACGTTTACAAAGAGAATATCGACAACCCCACATCGCTCAGGGGAAACGGGGTTTACGATATTTTTTGCGATAAAAATGAAAGGGTATGGATTGCTACTTACAGTGGGGGAATTTCATATTTCGACCAGGCATCGCCAATTGTTAACCAAATCACCCATATTGCCAACAACCCCAATTCATTGGTCAATAATGATGTCAATTGTGTTATTCAAGATGAGCGGGGAAATTTGTGGTTTGGAACAAATAATGGGATAAGCTGCTGGAATGTTTCCAATGATTCATGGAAAAGTTTTTATGTAAACAAGCAGGAACAGGCACAGGTATTTCTTACTTTATGTGAGGATAAAAAGGGAAGGATATGGGCAGGCACATATTCCTCGGGTGTTTATATCTTTGATCCGTTAACCGGTAAACAGCTTGCCCATTATTCGAAAGTCGTAGAAAACTCGCCATTCATTAACGATTTTGTTTTTGATATTTTTGAAGACAGTTTAGGCGATATATGGATAGGTGGCATTAACAGTGAGGTAATCCGCTATCAACCCGATAACGGAAATTTCCGTAAATACTCGGTACAGCCCATAAATGTATTGTCAGAACTGAATATTGAACAGATGCTTTTTGGATGCACCTATGGTTTAACGCTATGCAATAAATCAACAGGTGAAACCAGTACGATCCTTGATGGATGTTTAGTCCATGACCTTCTTGTACTGGAAGGAATAATCTGGATTGGCACAAGTGGCGATGGTTTGATCCGTTTTGACCCCAAAGACGGGGCCACCGAAAAATATACCCTGGAGAACGGTTTGCCATCCAATTTTGTAAACAGCATTGCTTTCTCCGAAGGATTTATCTGGCTTGGAACAGAAAGTGGATTATGTCGTTTTGACCCTCAGGAAAAAAGTGTCTTAATTTATTCCTCAATATTATCACTTTCAAGAAATTCATTTAACCGGAATGCTCAATTTAAGCTTAACGACGGGCAATTGGCCTGGGGTACCAATAATGGGGTAGTTGTTTTCAATCCAAGAACAATTCAACAGGAACATTCTAAAGGCAAGATATTCCTCGAGGATATTAGTATTTCAGGAAGGTCTGTTCGTGAAATAAGTACTTTTAAACTTAATAAACCGCTTGACGAGCTCGAAAAAATTAACCTCAAATACAACCAGAACACCATTGCTCTGAATTTTTTGTCAATTGGCTGTGAATCGGGTTCAAAATTATCATGGAAAATGGAAGGGCTTGACGAAAACTTTACCAAGCCGTCAAACATTGGTTATTTGAGCTACAGCAACATTCCCAGCAAAGAATATGACTTAAGGATCAGATTATTCGATAATTCCCTTTCGAGAATACTTGCCGAACGTACCCTCAAAATTGAAGTCACACCACCGTTTTGGGCTACTTCGTGGTTTTTAGCCGTGTTGATCCTTATCATATCTACAATAATTTATTTTGTTTTCTGGTATTCAATAAATCTGATAAAACAGAGGCACACCGAAGAAAAGGTAAGGTTCTTCACCAACACGGCACACGATTTACGTACTTCTTTGACATTGATAAAGGCGCCCATTGATGAACTGGTGAAAGAGAAAAACCTTTCAAAAAAGGGCAGGGAAAACATCACCATCGCCAATGAACAGGCCGTAAGGCTTTCTTCGGTAGTTACCCAGCTTATGGACTTTCAGAAAGTTGACATTGGTAAAGGCCAGCTATCGCTTTCAATGACCGACATCGTCGGTTTTGTTAGAAACTGTGCAAACATGTTTGAATCGTTAGCCCAAAAACGTGAAATCGATATCTGTTTCAAAACGAATAAAAAGGAATATCATTCAGCTATCGATGAATCTTTAATGGAAAAGGTTATTGATAATCTGATATCGAATGCTGTAAAATACTCATACCCGAAAAGCAAGGTAATGATCGATTTACATTGTGAAAGCAACCGTTGGACACTTCAGGTAAAAGATCAAGGAATTGGGGTTGATAAAAAGGAACAGAAGCAATTGTTTAAAGAATTTTACAGGGGCGAAAATGCCGTAAATTCTAAAATTGTTGGTTCGGGTATAGGGCTGTTGCTTGTAAAGAATTACGTGAACCTGCATGGAGGCGAAGTATCTTTCTCGAGCCAGGAGAATTCGGGTTCGGTCTTCACGATAAGTGTACCTTTTAAAGAACTTATATTGGATATAAACGAAAAAAATACGGAACGGCTAACAGCAAAAGAACAGCTTATTTCAAATTCAAAAGTTATGCAAGCCCTTGAGCAAACTGAACAGGAAGATAACCAGGGAATAAGAATATTATTGGTCGAAGACAATGATGACCTGCTTCAGTTCATGGGATCGTCACTTAGCGAAGATTTTGCAGTAATGGTTGCCAATGACGGCGAAGATGCATGGGAAATTATTAAGAAGGAACTTCCCGAACTGGTTGTTTCTGATGTGGTAATGCCGAATAAAGATGGTTTTGAACTTTGTCGTTTAGTAAAATCAACCTTTGAAACATCACATATCCCGTTTATACTTTTATCAGCCCTTTCGGGAAAGGCCGAGCAATTGCATGGTTTGGGACTGGGTGCCGACGATTACCTGACCAAGCCTTTTGACATGGCCTTGCTCAGGCAAAAAATCAAGTCGATCATTCAAAACAGGGAATATGTCAGGCAGAAGGCTTTAAGACTTATTAAAAGCTCAGGCGATGAACCTGTATTAAATAACGAGTTGAACGATCAGTTTGTTAAAAAAATGCTCGAAGTAGTTCGTATGAATATCTCAAATTCATTGTTTAACAAAGAAGATTTTGCATCGGCCATGAATGTCAGCGCTTCACTTTTGTACAAAAAGGTAAAATCGCTAACCGACCAGTCGCCAACCGATTTAATCAAAACAGTCCGAATGGATTATGCACTTGAACTTTTGCAATCGAAAAAATATAATGTAACCGAAGTCAGTGAATTATGTGGTTTTTCCAGCATTGGCTATTTCAGTACCGTATTTAAAAAATATTTTGGAAAGCCTCCAACAGAGATACTTTTGTAATAAGTTTTAATTTTATTTACTTTTTTTGTTTTTCAAATTACTTTTACATGTTTAAAACTGTTACTAAACCTTATTATAAATAAATTGATTGACCGGATTATTGTGCGTGAATAAAAGTTTATTATTTATTGCTTGCTCAAACAAAATGAGATACTTTAAAAGAATATGTTTTACGCTTACCTCACTGTTGCTTATTGCATTATCAGGGCATCCTTCAGATGTTAAGTTTTACAATATAAACTCAATATTTGGGATCTCGATGCGTGAAGTCCATGTGGTGTGCAGCGATTATAACGGCTTTGTTTGGGCATCGTCGAAAACCGGCATCCTGAGAATGACCGATGATGACTGCCGCATATACCAGTTGCCTTACGAAGAGGCTGGCGTAGTTACCGTTAGGATGGTTTATAACGATTCTACTTTGCTGGTTTATACCAGCAACGGACAACTCTTCTTCTATAACGAAATTCTCGACCGCTTTGAAAGCATTTTCAATATTAAAAAACAATTAGGAAGTACTTTTATATCAACCAACTCAATTATTGTTGATAAAAATAAATCTCTTTGGTTTGGCACTTCGTATGGGCTGTATCATTATCAAAACAACCAGGTACTTCAGATTGAAGAAGAACGGGCAAATATAAACCTTCTTAAATGGCTTTCAGATGAAGAGATCATACTTGCTAAAGCAAATCACCTTTTTTTATACAATACTTCAACCGGAAAGTTTTCCGATATCTATACAGGCGATTTAATCACCTCATCTATACAGGAAATGTTAATGGATACCGTTAAAGGGATTCTTTGGATTGGTACCATGGCCGAGGGGTTATTTTATTACGATTTCAACATTGGAAAAATTGAAAGGTTTAATGTTGCATCATTTCCTGCAGAGCCAATAAGGGCTTTGGAATACAATTATGATTCAACCCTTTTTGTTGGCATCGATGGCAGGGGAGTATGGCAATTAGACATATCCGAACGCAAAGTATTGAATATCTACAAGGAGAACCTGGATGATCCCGGATCGTTGAGAGGGAATGGTGTGTATGATATATACGTCGATCATAACAACCGCGTGTGGGTTTGCACATACAGCGACGGGCTTTCATATTTCGATCAGGCTTCACCTTTAGTTTCCCATCTTACCCATCAGATTAATAATCAAAATTCATTGGTTAACAACTGTGTTAACAGTGTGATCCAGGATTACAAAGGCAGGCT
>JAFGEV010000076.1 GCA_016931385.1 Prolixibacteraceae bacterium | reverse complement strand
GCTTTTCACCATATAAAATCGGTCGACCAGTTTCAAACTGAAATCATTTATCCGCTGCTGATAGCAATTGAAAAAATGAGTACCGGCGGGGTTTCATTCAGTGCAATGGACCATTTCCACCCCAGCGATAATTACCTTTTTATTTCGAACCACCGCGATATCATTCTCGACTCCGCCTTCCTTAACCTTGTACTGCACCGTAACGGGTTTCGCACAACAGAAATTGCTATTGGCGACAACCTGTTAATTTACGACTGGATTGAAAAGCTTGTCAAGATAAACCGCTCGTTTATTGTAAAGCGAAACCTGGGCATCAGGGAACAGCTGGCTGCGTCAAAAGAACTTTCGGAATACATCCGTTACGCACTTAACCGCAAAGGCGAATCGGTTTGGCTTGCTCAGCGCGAAGGACGCACCAAGGATGGCAACGACCAAACCATGCCCGCCCTGCTGAAAATGTTGAACATGAGCAACGAAGGTTCAGTCTTGGAAGGCTTTATTGAACTCAACATTGTACCCATGGCCATCTCGTATGAAATTGAACCCTGTGGCATTTCAAAAGTTGAAGAACTGCTGAACCGCAAACACAACCCCGATTTTGCAAAAACACAGCAGGACGACCTGAAAAGCATGGCCAATGGCTTTATGATGCCCAAAGGCAGGGTGCATTTTGGCTTTGGAAACCCGGTTAATTTTAAGCTCGTAGAACTGATTCAAGACAAAAAACCAAACGAAGCAATACAGGAAATTGTGAATTACATCGACCGGCGAATATATTACAATTATAAATTGTGGCCCAACAACTACATTGCATATGACATGCTTCACGAAGGGCAGAAATATTCCATAAAATACACCAGAGATGATAAAACATCATTTTCTGATCGCATGGAAAAGGAACTGGCTATCCTTAAGTTCAACCATAGTGAAGCTGCCGAAATCTACCTGAAGATGTATGCCAATCCGGTAATTAACCGGGAAAAGCACTTTGGAAAATGAAAGGGATCACAACCATTTTATGGGACTGGAACGGCACCTTACTAAACGATACCGGCATTTGTATTGAATCGATCAACGAACTGTTATCCGAACGCAATTTACCTGTGCTTTCCCGGGAGCGCTACCTTGAAGTTTTCGATTTCCCGGTGAAAGATTACTACAAACGCATTGGCTTCGATTTTAATAAAGAGCCTTTTGAAATCCCAGCCCACAAATACATTGAACTTTACAATTCAAAACTTTCAGAAAGCAGCCTTCATATTGGAGCGCTTGAAGTGCTTGAATATTTCAGGAAGAATAAGTACACCCAGTTGCTGCTTTCAGCTTCGGAAATCAAGAACCTTGAAACGGCCATCGATCATTTTGGACTAAGGAAATACTTTGACGACTTAGCCGGACTAGATAACATTTATGCCCACTCGAAAAGCGAGATCGGGATAGCCTTGCTCAACAAAATGAATATTTCCCCTTCATCGGCCTGCCTTATTGGTGATACCCTGCACGACAGTGAAGTTGCCGCTGCCATAGGCTGCCACTGCCTGTTGGTGGGTAACGGGCATCAATCCTACAACAGGCTTAAGAAAAACGGTACGGCTTTACTGAAAAAGCTTGAAGAAGTGCAGGGATATTTTTCATGCTAAGGGAAAACGATTTTTCAAATCGATTAGCGGAGAAGCAATCTCCGCTTCCCAAATGGCGGAATTGAAAACTCCTTTTCCTGCACCCAAATGAATCCAGCGGATTCATATGTTTGTAAAAAAAATCAAATCACCTTCAGACCATGCGACTCCGCAGGAGTCGAACCTTTTGTGTACCGTACAATTTCTATAAACATACCATCCCTGCCAGGATGGATGAAATGTTTAAGATGCATTATTTCAGACATTATAATCCCTACAATTGAAAAAATGAATCCAATTGGTTAACTTGACATCACAAATTGTGACCTCAAGTTTAAAAACAACTAAATTGAAATAATTAAACCTAAAACCCTATGCTATGAACGAAACAAAAAACAGCCAGACAGCCGTTCCCGACGAAGTAATCATGACTAAAATATACCTGGTAAGAGGCCAGAAAGTAATGTTAGACCGTGACCTGGCAGAACTCTACGATGTTAAACCTACCAGGCTAAGAGAACAGGTTAAAAGAAATAAAGAGAAATTTCCCTTACATTTTATGTTTCAATTATCAGAAGATGAGGCAGAAATTATGGTGTCGCAAAATGCGATACCTTCCAGACAGTATATGGGAGGTTCCCTTCCCTATGTCTTCTCAGAACACGGGATTTTACAGCTTGCCAATGTTTTGAGGAGTGAAACAGCGACTCAAATAAGCATTAGAATTATAGAAGTTTTTGTAAGAATGCGGGAAATGCTAACCGACACATTAAGCCTGAAACTCGACATTGAACAAATCAAAAAGAAACTTGCCAATCAGGACCGTAACATAGAACTGGTCTTCAAATACCTCGACGAACTCGGTGCTGGCGCGGTTCTGTGAACCGTGTCCCAG
>JAFGEV010000075.1 GCA_016931385.1 Prolixibacteraceae bacterium | reverse complement strand
TAGTTAACGACATCAAATTTCAAATAGAAAATTGTATCGAAAATAGGTGTTTTTTCATTCCGATGTTCGAATAAAAATGAAAATGTGTATTATAAAATAATAAAAAATAAATCATGTTACACCCGAAGACGGAAATCAGTCTATAGTCAGTAAGTGATGACCAATATCCAGACAGACCAGCAACCAGAGACCAGCACCCAGCACCCAGCGACAAGTGACCAGCACCCAGCACCCAGAAATTACCTCAGTATTGCATCAAACTCCCGTTGGTACAAACCAATAAGCCGGTTCATGGTCTTTTCAATTATTTCATCGGTAAGGGTCTTTTCATCGTCGCGAAGAATGAAGCTCAGCGCATACGATTTTTTCCCTTCTGGTAATTTATCGCCCTTATAAACATCAAAAATATCTACCTCTTTCAAAAGCTTGCGATCAGCTTTAAAAGCAAGGTTTTTAAGTTGTTCAAAAGTAATATTTTCATTAACCAACAGAGCCAGGTCGCGTCTCACAGCCGGAAACCGGGGCAACTCAGAATAGTTGATTTTACATTTACCTGCCTGCTGAAGTAAGAAATCCCAGTTAAAATCGGCATAAAAAACCTGCGCATCAATATCGGCATCTTTAAGCAATTTCCTGTTTACATATCCCATGCTGCAGAAAGTTTCCCCATCGCCACGCCGATAGCATAATCCAGCAGTGAGATTATCGTTTGATATTTTTTCAACTTTTAACCTCTCAATAGGTATCCCAAGTTTTATTATAAGGTTCTCAACATAGGCTTTTAATTCAAAAAATGAAGTTTTAGCCTGCGCCGAAGACCAGTTTTCTTTATGACTTTTCCCTGTTATAAACAATGCCAGGTGCATCTCTTCGTAATATTTGCCGGCAGGCTGAACATTTTCTTCACCTCCCTTATAGAAATATGTGTTACCGAATTCGAAAAGTTTCAGGTCAGGGTTCTGGTAATTCGAATTCCGTGCAATGGCTTCAAGGCCTCCAAAAAGTAACGACTGCCGCATTGCACTTAGGTCCTGGCTTAAAGGATTAAATATATGAACTGTATTTTCGGGTATGTAAACATTGTTCGATTCATAATAAGAAGCTTTTGTAAGCGAATTCGAGAAAATTTCATTAAAACCCTGTGCCATCAGAATATCCGATACAAGATTTTTGTATTTTTCCGGATCGGGCTTTGGAGAATACTGAATGGTTGAATAAACATGGTTTTCAGGCTCAACATTGTTGTAACCGTATATCCGTAAGATTTCTTCAATCACATCGGCCTCACGTTGAACATCGACCCTGAAGGGCGGTACATCAACTGTCAACAATTCTTTTGTTTCTTTTACTATTTCTATTTCGAGTGCTTCCAGAATTTTCCTGACCCTTTCTGCAGAAATTTTTACACCTATCAACCTTTCGATATTGGCAAGCGAAACATCAACCCTGAATGGTTTTGCCGGATTGGGGTAAACATCAATAATTTCGGAAGATATTGTGCCACCGGCTACTTCTTTAATTAAAAGCGCTGCACGTTTTAGTGCGTAAACCACCCCATCGGGATCAATACCCCTTTCGAAGCGGAACGATGCATCGGTGTTTAATCCATGCCTACGCGCAGTTTTACGGATATAAACCGGGTCGAACCATGCACTTTCGAGGAAAATGCTGGTTGTTGTTTCTTTCACTCCCGAATCAATTCCTCCAAAAACACCGCCAATACACATTCCCTCCGAAAGGCCATTACAAATTGTAAGGTCTTCATCGCCAAGCTCCCTTTCCACCTCGTCAAGTGTTTGGAACTTGTATCCACCAGAAAGAGTTTTAACAATTATTTTATTGCCTTTAATTTTATCTGCATCGAAAGCATGAAGCGGCTGCCCTGTTTCAAACAATACATAGTTGGTAACATCAACAATGTTGTTTATAGGATTTAGCCCGATCAGGCGCAAGCGGTTTTGCAGCCAATCAGGCGATTCTTTAACCGTTAGCCCCGTAAGTGTTACCCCTGCATATCGGTGACATGCTTCAGGAGTTCCAATCTCAACAGGTATTGTAAGGTTATGGTTATCGGCTTTGAAAGCGCTGACATCAGGGCGTTTGTAATTAATATTTTTTGTTTGCTTAAGAAAAGCTGCCAAATCGCGGGCTACTCCTATATGCGAAGCACCGTCGATACGGTTTGGGGTTAAATCGATCTCGATCACATAATCGCTTTCTACCTTGAAATATTTTGCAGCAGGCATGCCTACAGGTGCTTCGGGATCTAAAACCATTATTCCATCGTGGCTTGTCCCAAGGCCAATTTCATCCTCAGCACAAATCATCCCTTCGGATACCTCTCCGCGAATTTTCGATTTCTTGATTTTAAACTCTTTGTCGCCATCATACAAACTTGTTCCCACGGTAGCCACCACCACTTTTTGTCCGGCAGCAACATTGGGCGCACCGCAAACCACGGGTAAAATCTCCTGACCACCAACGTCAATGGTTGTTATGCTTAAATGATCGGAGTTCGGGTGTGGCTTACAGGTAACCACTTCGCCAATTACCAGCCCGCTAAGGCCGCCTTTAATGGTTTCAACTTCTTCAATACCGGCCACTTCGAGGCCCAGCTGTGTAAGAATTTTCCCTGTTTCTTCAGGAGTAAGGTCAATGTCGATGTAATCTTTTAACCAGGAGTATGCTATGTACATGGTTTGTTTTTAAAAATGATGGACAAAAGTAGTAAAAAGGCATGTTTGGACAAATAAATAATTTCCCTGATTAAATCAAGAATAATCTGACCTTTTTTACTTTTTTCATCTATGATTATTGTTGTCATAACTAATAATTTTATTCAAAGAATATGAATCCATTAAACTTTTTTCTAATCGAACGGCCAAATGATTTATCGGTTACCTTCCTTTTTTTCTACCTTTGTCTGTCTTCATAAATTTGCATTTATTCCAGGATGAAATGATAAAAATTACAACAATTGTCTTTTTCTTTTTTTTTGTAGCATGTTCCGTTTTCGGGCAAAAAGCCGAACGCATCGTTTCGCTGGCGCCTTCGCTAACTAAAAATATTTATTATCTCGAGTCACAGGACAAACTTGTTGGATGTACAAGCTATTGTTTTGAGGCATTGGCTGATGGGAAAGAAATTGTGGCCTCGGCAATAAAAGTAAACCTTGAAAAAACTGTCAGCCTGAACCCCGACCTCGTACTCACAACCCCGTTAACTGATCCTGAAACTATCCAAATGCTTAAAAAATTTGATATCAGGGTTGAAGTTTTCCCATCGGCTGTATCGTTCGAGGAGATATGCATACAGTTTGTTGAAATTGGGAAACTGCTTAACAATGAAGCTAAAGCCATTGAAATAATCGAAAAATCGAGAAACAAGATTGATCAACTTCTTAAATTAAACACTTCAGAATTTCCTGACCTTTTTTTCATTCAAATTGGTGCCGATCCAATTTTTTCTGTTCTGTCAAACACTTTTATGAACGATTATATTTTACTTGCAGGTGGAAGGAATATCTTTGAAGATTTACACAGGGGCACTGTCTCCCGTGAAAGCGTGGT
>JAFGEV010000422.1 GCA_016931385.1 Prolixibacteraceae bacterium | reverse complement strand
GAGAGGTTGCCAGTGGATCAGGGAGCCCGGTCTCTACCCACTTCTTAATAAAAGAAATACCCGCCGTAAGAAAACAGCGTAATAAACTTTATTTTGTTCAAACACCATAAGGCAGGAATTTTGAGGCTCGTCCGCCATCAGGCGAATCAATAAACATGCAATTGTTTATTAATCGGGCATAAAAGTATATTCAATTTTGGAAAACAACAAATGGCAACGATTAAAGAAAAAAATAATGCCGATAGATTGTCGGAACCATATTAGTTAACCCCGATCCCAAGCTTGTTGTTGTATACAATAAAGCCACGCAGGTTTTTCATACTTTTGAGCGCCTCGGGTATATTCCCTGTGAGCTCATTGTTTGATACATTCAGGTAATTGAGCTTTGTGAGGCAGGTTAATTCTTCGGGGATTGGACCAAAAAGTTTGTTATAGCCCAGATTTACACGGGTTAGTTCGCTCATGCCGCACATCTCTTTTGGTATTTCGCCTGTCAGGTTATTGTTCGATAAATTTAACCACCTTACATTTTTCATTTCGCGTATCGAACCCGGGATGTTACCGCTTAGCTGATTGTTTGAAAAAGAAACGTAAATCAAATTCTCCAAAAGGTTAATGTTTTCGGGAATAGTTCCTGTAAGATTGTTGTAAGAAAGTGACAAACCTTTAAGGGAAGTTAATTTCAACAACGTGGGTGGTATAGTGCCATCGAAATGGTTATATGACAAAATAAGCTCGTCGAGGTTTTTTAAATATCCGATCGTTTGAGGTATATTGCCTGATAACTTGTTGTTTGCAAGGTTGAGTTTTGATAATAACTCAAGTTGCCCGATTTGTTCAGGAATCGGGCCGCTAAGGTTATTATTGAAAAGATACAACTGCTTAAGGTAAGTTAAATGGCAAATTTCGTAAGGTATGGTACCTGTAAGGTTATTCGAATTAAGGCTTAATTCAACAACATGGCCTTCGACAACTGAAACACCATACCAACTTGATGGAGTTTCCGAAACCAGCCAGTTACGGTTATTCATCCATGATGAACCATTCGTTTCCTGATAAATCTTTATCAGGGCTTCCAATTCCGACTGTGGAATCTCAGTAACCGATTCGGTATTGAATAATGTTTGACTGCTTGCTGATAAAATGAAAACTATCAGGTAACAAGCCAGTATTAATTTCTTCATTTCCATATTCCACAATAAAACAAATTCAAAGATATTGACTATAAACGTATTTTAAAACAGATATTCAAAAAATCTTAATCTGGCATTGATGGATTTGAGTTCAAAAGAAGTAAATTTTTTAAAGCCTTTCATCTGATATTGCAGAAATTATTGACCTTAGATAAAAATGGGTTAAATTTGCCGGGCGGACAAATTTTTGATAATGGAACAAGATTTATTGATTTACAATACCCTGAGCAAGAAAAAAGAAGTTTTTAAGCCCATTACACCGGGCTATGCCGGCATGTATGTTTGCGGACCTACAGTTTATGGCCATGCCCACCTGGGCCATTCGCGCCCTGCCATAACTTTCGATGTAGTTTTCAGGTACCTGCAACATATTGGATATAAAGTTAGATATGTACGGAATATAACCGATGTTGGGCACCTGGTGGCCGATGCCGATGAGGGAGAAGACAAAATTGCCAAAAAAGCAAAAACCGACATGCTTGAACCCATGGAAGTGGTACAAACCTATACAAACAGTTACCACCGCAACATGGATCAGCTTAACGTGCTGCACCCGAGCATTGAGCCAACCGCAAGCGGCCACATAATTGAACAGATTGAACTGGTTCGTAAATTGCTCGAAAAAGGTTACGCGTACGAAAATAACGGATCGGTATATTTCGATGTTGAAAAATATGCCCAAAACTATGACTATGGGAAACTATCGGGACGAAAAATTGAAGATTTGATAGTCAATACACGTGAACTTGAAGGACAGGATGAAAAACGATCTTCTCTCGATTTTGCCTTGTGGAAAAAAGCCCAGCCCGAGCACATTATGCGATGGCCTTCGCCATGGAGCAACGGGTTTCCCGGTTGGCACACCGAATGTATTGCCATGGGCACCAAATACCTTGGCGAACGTTTCGACATCCACGGCGGGGGAATGGACCTGCTATTTCCGCACCACGAAGCCGAAATTGCCCAAAGTTGCGCAAGCCTTGGCCACGAAAGTGTAAACTACTGGATGCATAACAACATGATTACCATTAACGGGCAAAAAATGGGAAAATCTCTGGGCAATTTTATCACCCTCGATGAATTTTTCAGCGGCGCCCACCCGCTTGTGGAAAAAGCATACAGCCCAATGACCATCAGGTTTTTCATTTTACAGGCTCATTACCGCAGCACACTCGATTTTTCAAACGAGGCTTTGCAGGCTGCCGAAAAAGGCCTCGATCGCTTATTGAAAGCTGTTGAGGCAATTGAAAAAATTAAACCCACCGGTGAGTCGACTGTTGATGTGGCCTTACTTGAAGAAAAGTGCTATGCCGCAATGAACGACGATTTTAACACTCCCATTGTCATTGCAAACCTTTTTGACGGTGTACGCATGATCAATTCGCTGAACGACGGCAAAGAGAAAATTGATGCGGAAGGACTTGGAAAACTAATGAATATCTACCAAGTCTTTGTTTTCGATATACTGGGGCTAAAAGCCGAAGAGGCAGAAACAGGAAAAAACGACGTACTGAAAAATATTGTTGACCTGTTGTTAAACCTGCGCATTGAGGCAAAAGTTAAAAAGGACTGGGCTACGGCCGATAAAATCAGAAACGAACTTATCGCGTTAGGCTTCGAAATAAAGGACAAAAAAGATGGTTTTGAGTGGGAACTGAAATCGTGATACCACACTAATATTTCATGATTTTTTCAACCACTGGCTTTTCCCCGGTATGTAACCATAAGAAATAAAGCCCCGAAGAATAGTTGCTTAAGCTGAATTTGTGTGTTCGCTGGCTTACAAGTGCAGTACATATTTCCCGGCCATAAATATCCAGAATTTTCATTCTTAACGGGGTAAGATATTCATGATTTAGTGTAAATGTGCTTTCAACAGGATTTGGAAATACCTGTACCTTTTTCTTCTTTTGCTCAAGTTGGTTTAGTGAAGATGCATTGTCTCCTATACAGGGAACCAACTTTTCGCCATCGTCCCACCTTTTTTTTGCGGGTATGGTATGCTCGTTTGTTTCCGATTCGGGGCCTATGGCCGGCCAGGGCAATGATCCGAAAAAAGCAGGTTTTTCATCGAGGTAAAGCGACGGGGGCAAAACCCCATCAAAATAATCGTCGAGCAGTACTTTGCTATTGTGGTTGCTGTGCCTCCAGGTTTCCTTGCTGTCGCCTGAAATGGAAATCCCTCCAGTAACAATTTCATTCCCTATGATGTTTTGCATGTGTGTGTAATCCTGAATCACAATGTGATTGGTTTCAACCCTGTTTCTGAAAAATGTGTTGCCCGGCCCCGAAGGTCCCCAGTAATCGCCCGCAATAATCTTCTGCACAATGTTGCCTTCAATTAGGTTATACATGCCATAGTGGCCGTGCATGGCAATGTCGTTCGGGTTTCCATTTGGTTCACGCGAATAATTGTAGGCAAACACGTTGCCAATTGCGCCTTCTTTGGCCAGGAAGGAGTGGCGCAGAAAATGAAAAATGTTGTTTTCAATCAGGCAGTCGGATGGGTGGTCGGCCAGGTTAACGCCATAGCCATGTCCTCCGCCACCGTAGTCGTAGGCATGATGAAAATAGGAATCCCTGACTTCGATATGAGAGGAAAACAAAATTTCGACATGCCCCCGGTCGCTGAACGATCCTTCAATGTTCCGGATCCAGCAATTGGCAGCATAGTAAAACCTCAGGTTATAGTCGTTGCCGTTGTCGAGCCTTTCAACTTTCAAATTCTCGAGCCCCGCGCCGGTGATCATTTTTGCCGGTTTTGCCCGCACATTATATTCGGGCGAAAAACCATAATAGAGTGGATGTTCAAGGGTGAGCCGGTTACCGTTAATGGCTAAAACTTTTATCATCTGCCCGGTTACGTTTTGTGCCCAGTCGGTATTCCAGGTGTCCTGTGTATACATTTTTTCAGGTATATTATCCTGAAGGATTTCGACATGTTCG
>JAFGEV010000074.1 GCA_016931385.1 Prolixibacteraceae bacterium | reverse complement strand
GGGTGAAACCCCCGGTAAAGGTAATCAGGCAGGAAACCGTTCGATCTGCCGGCCAGGATAACAGGGAGACATTTGCATCGAACGGAACGGATGTTAGTTGAAAATAGCTTTTATGAAGAATCATCCTTTATGCTGATACAGATTCTATATTGTAAACTACACTCAAATAAAGATTTTCTATTTTTATGAAACGAACCCCGAATTGTCCGGGGCGAGTTCTATCCGGCAAATTGAAATAATGTATTTTTGGATGAAAAATATATTTCATGAGAAAACTTAAATCAAATTTTTTTCACCTTTTTTCCTTAATCGATCAGTTTTTGAAATTTCCGCAGTTAAAAAAAGGCGAAACTGGTATCCAGGTTGGCTTTGACATGAATTCAGCCATAACCTCCGACCTTTTTGAAATGTCGCGAAGGGTTGGCAAAAACGGGATGGTGATCGGAATTGACCCCGATGAATGGAACCACGAAGTTGCAAAAAAGATAATCAAACAAAAAAACTTTTCAAATATAAAACTGGTTCTGAGTGGTACATTTTCAGAAGAAACCAAAGCCACATTTCTGTTTGGCAAAAAAGCTTCGTGGAGCCAGCTTGGCAATATACCTATCGACGAAACTGTTGAATTTTCGGGAAGGGAAAAAGAAATACAATTAGACACATTAGATCATATTATTGAAAAACTAAAAATTGATGTAAAAAAAATTGGCCACGTAAACATTACCAATAACGGGGCAGAATATCATACATTAAAAGGTTTTGAAAAAGGCCTTTCATCGGCCACTGATTTAGCACTAACGGTTATTGCCGGAAGATACGATGCATCGGGAACCATTCACGGGAAGCCTGATTATGAAGTGATCTTAGAATACCTGCGATCACTGGGTTTTAAAACAAAATTCATCAGAATCCATAAGAATTTCTGGTGGGGCTTTTGTGTTAAACTTTTCATAAACCGCCAGTGGATTTACAACAGGAAGAACTATGGCGTTATTTTCGCTACGAAAGGCAAAAAACGAATCCCGTTTTACCAGTCGTTTTCATAAAATTGATATAAAAAACGTTTTTAACATCTTTTAAAACAAAAAAATTCTTCTTCAGTTTTTTGGCTTAAACTTCTGCAATATCTTGCATACAAAGGGAAGCAAGAAGGATAAATAATATTTCATCATTAAAAATCAACAACAAGCTTATTAAAAAAGCTTTTTCAATTTTTTGAAATTTTATTATTTGTTATCTTAGTGTTCCGATCAAAAAAATCGGCAGGGGAAATACTTTAAACCAAAGGATGATAGATTCACATTATTTAACCAGCCAGTTACAAAAGCATTTCGGGTTCGACCGTTTCAAAGGCGACCAGGAAAAAGTAATTGTGAGCGTGATGGAAGGCAACGACACATTCGTGTTGATGCCTACAGGAGGAGGAAAATCGCTGTGTTACCAATTGCCGGCATTGTTAATGGAAGGAACGGCCATTGTTATTTCTCCGCTTATTGCCCTGATGAAAAACCAGGTCGATTCCATTCGCAGTTTCAGCACTGAAGACGGAGTAGCTCATTTTTTAAACTCTTCGTTATCCAAACCTGCCATTCAACAGGTAAAGGAAGATGTTCTATCGGGTAAAACAAAATTGCTGTACGTAGCTCCCGAGTCGTTAACCAAACAGGATAACATCGACTTTCTTGCAAAAGTCAAAATATCTTTCTACGCAGTTGATGAAGCCCATTGCATATCGGAATGGGGCCACGATTTCAGGCCTGAGTACAGGCGTATAAAACCAATCATACAGGAAATCGGCCCGGCGCCGGTTATTGCACTAACAGCAACAGCAACCGCCAAAGTTCAGCACGACATTCAGAAGAACCTGGGCATGCTCGATGCCAAAGTGTACAAATCATCGTTCAACCGTCCAAACTTATATTACGAGATCAGGCCGAAGTTTAAGACAACAGCCGAAATTATAAAATTCATTTCGAACAATTCCGGAAAATCAGGGATCATATATTGCCTTAGCAGGAAAAAGGTTGAATTGCTGGCCGAGAACCTTCAGGTAAACGGCATAAAAGCTCTGCCTTATCATGCCGGAATGGATGCCGCTACCAGATCGAAACACCAGGACATGTTCCTGATGGAAGACATTGACATTATCGTGGCTACTATTGCGTTTGGAATGGGAATTGATAAACCCGACGTCCGTTTTGTAATCCATTACGACATACCCAAAAGTATTGAAGGATATTACCAGGAAACCGGGCGTGCAGGACGCGACGGTGGCGAAGGGAAATGCATTACCTTTTACAGCTACAAGGACATCCAGAAGCTCGAAAAATTTATGCAGGGCAAACCCGTGGCCGAACAGGAAATCGGGCGACAACTACTGCTCGATACCGTATCATACGCCGAATCGTCGGTTTGCAGGCGAAAGATTTTACTGCATTATTTTGGCGAAGAATATCCAGAAGAAAATTGCGGGGCATGTGACAATTGCCTCCACCCGAAAGAGAGAGTTGAAGCCGGCGAAGAACTCACACTTGCCCTGGAAGCCATTCTGGCCGTGAACCAGAAATACAAAATGGAACACATCACCAATATCCTTACCGGAACCAGTAACGCTGCCATAAAATCGTTCAAGCACGATGAGCTTGAAATATTTGGCGATGGGAAAGACCACGACTCCCGTTTTTGGCACGCAATATACCGGCAAGCCATGGTTGCAGGATACATACTCAAAGAAATTGAAAATTACGGACTGTTGAAGCTTACTGAAAAGGGACAGGCCTTTCTCGACAATCCCGGTTCGTTTACCATGACCGTGAACCACGATTATGAAGCCGAAGCCGAAGAAGCCCTTACAGCTCCGGGTGGTGGTGGTTCGGGTGACCCCGAATTGTTTGCAATGCTAAAAGACCTGAGGAAAAAAGTGGCTAAACGGCTCGATCTTCCTCCTTTCGTGATTTTCCAGGATCCCTCTCTTGCCGATATGTCAATCCAGTATCCCATTACCATGCAAGAGCTGCAAAATATTCAGGGCGTTGGCCAGGGTAAAGCAGCAAGGTATGGAAAGGAATTTTTGGAATTAATAAACAACTATGTTGAAGAAAATGAGATTGAACGCCCGCAGGATATAGTCGTAAAATCGGTAGCTCAAAAATCAAAAAACAAAGTGAGCATTATTCAAAGTATCGACCGGAAAATTGCGCTCGACATCATTGCCGAATCCCTGGGAATGGGCATGGAAGACCTGCTGTCGGAGATTGAAGCCATTGTGAATTCCGGAACAAAAATCAACATCGACTATTTTATCGACGAAGTTATGGATGAAGATTACCGCGACGATATTTTCGACTATTTCAGGGAAGAATCGGAAACAGGTTCAATCGAAGATGCAATAAAGGAATTAGGCGAAGACGAATATAGTGTTGAAGACATACGAATGGTACGGATCAAGTTTTTATCCGAACTGGGCAATTAAATTTAAGGCAATAGTAAACTGGCAGGGGGCAGAAGTTTTTGATCCGGAAATAATAACATTTGGGCATTATTTTTTAAAGACTATTTAAAAGATGTTGTCCAAAAAGGTTTTGTATTTGGGTAGGCATCTGAGAAAAATCCAAATATTGAACTCCCGAAAAACAAAAATCATCCTTTTTGGACAGCCTCTAAATTTTTTTTTTCTTTATTTGCCTGTTTGTAATTCAGTCATAAATTTAAATTGGAATTTAACTACTTTTCCATTTAGGTCAGGAATATCAAAAGGAGGTAAAATCCCTAAAACCCGTTTAGCTTCTTTACTCAGCAAGTCTTTATATTCCTTGTCGGGTTTCTGGGCATCACTTTCTCTCCTGTAAGCAACAATAACCACTTCATCAATAATTATAAACTCGATGTTTTCAGCAATAAGTTCAGTAATCTTAGTAATCTTTCCGTTATTACTAATGTTTGCATATAAGCTCAAGCTTATTTCCTTTTTAAGATCAGCAGCATCCCATGGGAATTTTATTCTATTGGCAATGGCTTTGCGAAGTTCCAAAACATTACTGATAGTTTCATTTTGTACTGTTGAATTGGTTTTCTCTGTAGCCTGAACATTTTCTGTTTTAGCTTCTTTATTCGAAAGTCCAATCACCAGCAATGCTAGGAGTGGAAGAATAAACAACTGTTTTACGACTTTAAATTTACTTTCTGATTTCTTTTTCATCATGATTATTCTGTTTTTAAGTTGTGATCCGTTTAATGCCGTTAAAAACGGCGAAATCTCCTTTTTATCGGCCAGAGCCACCATGGCCAGCTGATACTTCTGAGGATGATACAATTTGGTGATTTCATCATCGGTTTTATATTCAAGGTTATTCCTGACAGCACCTTTTATCAACCAGGCAAAAGGATTAAACCACTGAAACAAAAACATGATCTCAATTAAAAAAATGTCTATCGTGTGCTTCTCCTTGATGTGTATCTTTTCATGACTAACTATCATTTCAAGGTCGGGACTTGAAAGTGTTTTTTCCGAAAGAACGATCTTATTAAAAAAAGAAAACGGATGAATATCTTTTAAAGTGATGTATATTGTATGATTGTATAACTTAAGAATTCTGCAGGCGCGGATAATACGCATCGCTTTTAAATGACTAAATAACAAATGAAGTGAAAAACAGATTATACCTAGTACATATAATCCGAGCAGGTAGTGGTACCAATTAAAATCAAATAACGCTAAAACATTCCCAGTTGCTGTTTCAGGCTGGTAGGCTATACTTTGACTGTAAGTTTGGTAATTAGCCAATTCTTCGTTATTAATCGTATAAAAAGTAATTAAGGGAATAACAAAACTTATCAACATGGAAACAGTCAGGTATATCCTGTTAAAGTTAAAATGCTTTTGTTCTTGAAAAAATAGTAAATATGTCAGGTAGAATGCTCCTAAAGCAACCGATGACCTGGCGATATAAAATAGGAATTCAACCATCAGTTCTCTTCTTTGATCATTTTTATTAACTCTTCAAGTTCTTCGGGAGACAAACTTTTTTCTTTAACAAAAAAAGCCACCGCGCTTTTATACGAATTATCGAAATAATCATTGATCACCCTTTTCATAAATGTTTTGCGGTATTCTTCTTTTGAAATTAAAGGAAAATACTGATAGGTATTTCCATACTGGGTATATCCAATAATCCCTTTTTCCTGCAAGAGCCTTACAAGTGACGAGATGGTATTGTAATGTGGTTTTGGATCATCGTATTCTTCAATTATGTCTTTAACAAAAGCTTTTTTCAGTTTCCAGAGGATTTTCATTACCTCCTCTTCTTTGCGTGTTAATTTTTTCATTATGCTTATTTTATTAATTGTCAGTTATGAGTGGCACAACTACCATCATTTCAATAAAAATGTAAATTCACCAGCAAACATACAACTGATTTTTCAGTTTTGCAACTATTTATTCAGTTATTAAACTATTTTTTCAGTTTTATTGATTTTGATGAAGTCAAAATGCATGTGTTTGTGCAATTTAAAACTCTAATTCACTATGAATTAAATAACACCTTAAATGCTTAATTAAAGAGGTTTTACTCAATTATGTACCAGAAGAGAAACAAAGGTGATATGGCTGCCAGTTTTCACTTCAAAAAATAAAAGACCACTTTTATTAGGGAAAATCGAAAAGTATCCATTTCGTTTTTCCCATGGCACTTTATTACCATTTGTTGAATAAACATTTAATAATTCAAAACCGGGTTTCATTTTAATCACATAAAAACCGGGATGTTCCGACAACATAAAAACGTCTCCGGGCTTTGTGCACTCATGCCTGAAAGTTTCAAAAATCCCAGCCTGCTCAAGAATAAAAGCAAGGCCTCCGCGGGCAACATGCGTGGCAAATTCGTATGAGATGTTATCCGGGTTTTCTATATGATCGGAACATGTATGATAAAACGGGTTACTTATGTATTCCGATTCAAGGTTCTCAACCGAAGGGATCCCCCTGTTGGCAAATGTGTAATGATCGGAGTAGATCATTTGGCCATAATTTATCACCGCTATTTCGGGCAAATACCTGCGCAAAGTTTCAACATAACGATTGGTAAAAACCATGTGCCCCGGGTTTCCGTTACAAACCCATAACAAAGGTTTACCGTTTACAGAATCAAGCGGATGCCCAAACATATCAAAGTTCACGTTCATGGCCAGATCGGAAATATTTATTTTTCCTTCGCGGCCAATTGATAACCAGTTTGTCGGCCGGTTTCTATTTCTAATTATAAACTGTTGAAACCATGCATTTGAGCCGCTTGCATATCCATAATGGTATTGTTCCTCGAGATCCCATGCAGCAAAAACCACAGGCATTCCGGTTTCCATATCTTTTAAAATACGCATTATCTCGAGCAGAGCTGCCAGGCCTGTCCCATTATCATTGGCACCAGGGGCACAATTCATATTCAGTATTTTATCGAGGTTATTATTCGAGTCGTAATGAGCGCCAACAACAATGATACCTTTCCAGGGACATTTCCCGGGCTTAAAACCAATGACATTTGCCAATCCACGATAAAGCAATACATCAAAACTGTGCAAATAACAATTGTCTTCCCCCAGATATTCTTTAAACCTATGATAAAGGTAGTCACGGCATAAATCATGATCTTCAGACTGTACGTATGTTGAAGTAACTTTCCGGTAACACCACTCCGAAGTCTTCAGTGAATCGAAATGGGATTGATATGAATCAACCGTAATTAAATGTATCAAACTATCGACATAAGGATTAACAGGTTGTGCAAATACAAACAGCGACTGGAATAAAAAGAATATTGAAATTAAAAAGCCACATTTCTTTTTGTCGATGTTCATTTTAATACTTGCCATTTGCACAATACTATATAATGTATCCCGGAAAATCTTAAACATATGAAATAAGTTTCTTCCGAAAGGTAAATTCAAATTACTACTTTTGAAAAAAAAACAACAATGAATGCACAACAACTTTTTAATGAAATAAAAGAAAAACGAAGTTTTTTATGTATTGGCCTTGATACCGACATACAAAAAATCCCACGGCACCTGCTCGATACTTCCGACCCGGTTTTTGCCTTTAACAAAGAAATAATCGACTACACGCACGACCTGGCCGTAGCATATAAGCCCAATCTGGCTTTTTATGAATCGTTGGGTCCTGACGGTTTGACCAGCCTCGACAAAACAGTGAAGTATATCCGCAGCAAGCATCCTGAAATATTCATTATTGCCGATGCAAAACGTGGCGATATAGGAAATACTTCAAGCCTTTATGCCCGCTCATTTTTCGATCGTTATGATTTTGATGCCGTAACCGTAGCCCCATATATGGGCGAAGACTCAGTAAAACCCTTCATGACCTACCTCGACCGTTGGGTAATTCTTTTAGCGCTTACTTCGAATAAAGGGGCTTTCGATTTTCAGTTTATCGAAGACAGCAAAACGGGCGACAAACTTTTCGAAACCGTGCTTAAAACCTCAAAGGAATGGGGTACCACCAACAACATGATGTATGTAGTGGGGGCAACAAAAGCTGAAAAACTTAAAGAAATAAGGACAATTATCCCCGATCATTTTTTACTGGTACCAGGAGTAGGCGCACAGGGGGGCAGCCTGCAGGAAGTTGCCAGATACGGGATGAACAGCCAGTGTGGTTTGCTGGTTAATTCATCCAGGGCCATAATATATGCATCCGATGATAAGAATTTTGCCAAAGATGCCCGTACCCAGGCCGAAATAGTACAGGTGGAAATGGAAGAATTATTGCTTGAAGCTGAATTGATATAATTGACAAATTTTCAAATTATTCCTATTTTTATTGACCATAAACCCTAACTAAAAAAACTATGAACGAAAAATTCCTTCAATTTGTCTGGAAGAATCAGCTTTTTTCTAAAACGAATATGGCCACGGTTCAGGGTGAACCTCTTTCAGTAATTTCGGCAGGTGTTCAAAACACCGATGCCGGACCCGATTTTTTCAATGCCAAAGTTAAAATTGGCGATACACTTTGGGCCGGCAACATCGAGGTTCATCAAAAATCATCCGACTGGTTCAACCACAACCACCATCTCGACGGGGCATACGAAAATGTCATTTTGCATGTTGTGCTTGAAAACGACCGTGAGATAGAAATGTCGAACGGGCAGGCGCTTCCTTCTTTTGAATTAAAAATTGACAGGCAGGTAATCCTGAATTACCAACAACTCGTTAACGAAAACATCTGGCCTTCATGCCGCTTCAGGATTAAAAAGCTTGATCCGTTTTACCTGATAAAAACCTTTGAGACCGTTTTATTTGAAAGGCTTTCAGAAAAAACAGAAAACATTGCCAGGCTTTTTAAGAACAACCATAACAATTGGAACGAAACTTTTTACCAGGTTATAGCCCGCAATTTCGGTTTCAAAACCAATGCTTTGCCTTTTGAAATGCTGGTACGGTCAACACCTTATGTGGTTATTTCAAAACACAGGGATAACCTTTTTCAACTTGAAGCTTTACTTTTTGGGCAGTCAGGTTTACTGAATGAACAACTCATTGGCGACAGTTATTTTTTAAAACTCAGGGATGAATACAGCTTTCTCTGTCAAAAATACAAACTTAAAGGGATGGAATCTCATCTGTGGAAATTTCTCAGGTTGAGGCCGGCAAATTTTCCAACCATCCGCATCGCCCAGTTTGCTTCGTTTATCCATCAGGGTGGCCTAAGCTTTTCCGACTGGATACATAAAAAGGACATACAAGGCATTCTGAATACGTTCAATATTTCAGCTTCGGAATACTGGGATGTACATTATCGTTTTAACCACGATGCAACTTTTCGAAAGAAACAAATGGGCATCGAATCCCGAAACAATATCCTGACCAACTCCTTCTCCCCGTTCTTGTTCTTTTATGGCAAACAGAATAATAAAAGTGCTTTTGTCGAATTATCATTTGAAATTTTGAAAGCATTGCCACCTGAAAAAAACCGAATAACAAACCGTTGGAAAACAATGGATATATTTGCCCAAAATGCATCTGAGTCGCAGGCTCTGATCCAGTTAAGCAATAAATACTGTATTCCCAAAAAATGTATCGACTGCCAAATAGGAAATAAATTGATTGCACAATAAAAAATGTTTATCTTGGCTGTTAAGAATTAAAGGGATCATAAGGTGAGTACATTTCAGGAACAATCGTCGCGAACAATTCGAAGTGGGGTATTGCTCCTCCTGACGATGATTCTTGGAGGGACTTTTGGTTTCAGGATTATAGAAGGGTTTGAATGGACCGACTCTTTCTATATGACCATAATAACCATTTCGACTGTTGGGTTCGGGGAAATACAACCTTTGTCTGAAACCGGGAAATTTTTTACATCTTTCCTGATTTTTTTCAGCTTAGGTAGTGTAGCCTATGTTGGTTACCTTGCCCGTTTTATTTTCGATGGTGATTTTTTAAAATATTACAGAGCATACAGAGTGGAAAAAAGAATACAGCGATTATTTAACCACGTAATTATTTGTGGTTATGGCCGCACCGGCAACCAGGTTGGCCTTGAATTAACAACACACAATACCCCCTTTGTTGTGATCGACAACAACGAAGAAATACTCCTAACAGCAAGCCGGAAGAACAATGAGCTCATGTACATCCATGGTGATGCCACAAATGAGGACATACTGCTCAGGGCTGGTATAAAAAGGGCCAAAGCCCTCATCTCTGTAACCCCCGGCGATGCTGAAAATACCTTTGTTGTTCTAACAGCGCGTAGTTTGAATAACAAAATTAAGATCATCAGCAGGGCTGTTGACCCCCATTCTGATATCAAATTAAAGCGTGCCGGGGCAAACAATGTAATCATGCCCGAATTGATTGGCGGCCAACGCATGGCAAAACTCATTACCCAACCCGACGTTGTTGAGTTTATCGAGTACATTTTACTGCAGGAATCAATAGAGGTAAGTTTCGAAGAAATTCCCTGTGCTGATATCGCAAAAAGTTTTGCAGGAAAACCCCTTTCACATTTTAAACAGCGTGATATTTCAGGTGCAAACCTTATAGGTATAAGGAGAAAAAACGGAAAATATATTTTCAACCCCGGATCTGACCATATTCTGACTACCGACGACCAACTCTTTGTCCTGGGGTCATCGGAACAAATCAGGATGTTTAAAAAAGCGCTGGAGGAAACCGATGAGTTCTGAAGACTATTTGATCAGGCAATTCAGGATGTTGGCCACAGTGTTGGCCCGTATTATGGGATTTCATGAAAACAAAGAACATCTTAAAGCCCTGGAACTTATCGAACAAACCCTTGTCACCTGGTTCGGCATCGACCTTGATAGTCCTGAAGAAAAACTGTCGGCATACGTCAACCACCCATCGCATAATTTCGAAGAAGAAAAAGCCATTGCCGAATTGTATTATCAAAGGGCCAAAACACTGTTTCTCCTGAATAAAAATGAACCGGCTGTTTTATCGGCTCACACTGCCCTCGGCCTATTCATAACAATTGATGAGCAAAGCGGGCACTTTTCAATCGAAATTCAACAACGAATAGCAGATCTGAAAAAAATTACATCAAGTGAATAATGACGTCGAATTTGTTAAAAATCAAATCATTTATTTATTGTAATTCAGAATTTTGTTTACTTTTGCCAAAATTTGGCGAGAAGTCAAACTTTAATTCTTCGCCGTTGTGATCGAACACGAATACTGCGGCGTTGAAATCGAATGGTTTAACTTAAAAATTTTAAATTATGTATTTAACTTCTGACAAGAAAAAAGAGATTTTTGCAAAACACGGAAAAAGCGAAACTGACACAGGCAACGCCGAAGGTCAAATTGCTCTGTTTTCATTACGCATTGCACACCTAACCGAACATCTGAAAAAGAATAAAAAAGATTTCAGTACACAACGCGCGCTTATCAGCCTGGTTGGGAAACGCCGCCGCTTGCTCGATTATTTAAAAGATCGCGACATTAAACGCTACCGTGCAATTATTAAGGAATTGAATTTGCGTAAATAGTTTAAAAGCCCGCCCAATATTTTTTTAATCTAAAATTTTAATTGCTTATACATTATGATTAAAGTTATCGAGAAGAATATCGAACTGGGCGATGGAAGGATGATTACCCTTGAAACCGGAAAGCTTGCCAAACAAGCCGATGGGTCAGTAGTGGTAAAAATGGGTGGCACAATGTTGCTTGCAACAGTTGTTTCGTCCCGCGAGGCTAATGAAGATGTCGATTTCATGCCCCTTTCCGTCGATTACAGGGAAAAATTTTCAGCAGCCGGTCGTTTTCCGGGTGGATTTTTAAAACGTGAAGGCCGTCCGTCTGACGACGAAATATTGACTGCACGATTAGTCGACCGCGCCCTCCGCCCATTATTCCCCAAAGATTATCACGCCGAAACAGCCGTGATGATTTCGCTCATCTCATCCGATAAAGAAACAACGGCCGACTCGCTTGCCGGCCTTGCAGCTTCGGCAGCTATTGCCGTGTCGGATGTGCCTTTTGAATGCCCGATTTCAGAAGCCAGGGTTGCACGTATAAATGGTGAATTTATCATTAACCCAACCTACACACAGCTTCAGGATGCCGACCTTGACATCATTGTTGGTGCAACGTACGACAACATTATGATGGTTGAAGGCGAAATGGATGAAGTATCGGAAGCCGATATGCTTGAAGCCATAAAATTTGCCCACGAAGCCATTAAACCACAATGCAAGGTTCAGGAAGAAATGGCCGCCGAGCTTGGAAAAACCAAGCGTGAGTATTGCCATGAAACAAACGATGAGGAACTGCGCGAAAAAGTTCATGCCGACCTCTATCAGAAATGCTACGAGATGGCTAACAAACAACTGGCCGACAAGCAACTGCGCACCGAAGGTTTCCAAAAAATCCGCGACGAATATATTGAAGCATATCGAGAAGCAAATGCCGAAAACGAAGGCATCGATCTCGACCTCAACATCAAATTAATTAAACGATATTACCACGATGTTGAGAAAGAAGCCATGCGAAGGATGATCCTTGACGAAGGCCACCGCCTCGACGGAAGGGCTACCAACGAAATAAGGCCCATCTGGGGCGAAGTTGATTACCTGCCTGGCTCACATGGATCAGCCATATTTACACGCGGCGAAACACAGTCGCTTACATCTTGTACCCTGGGCACAAAAATGGATGAAAAAATTATTGACGGGGTAAACATACAGGGAACCGAAAAATTCCTGCTACATTACAACTTTCCGCCGTTCAGCACAGGTGAAGCCAGAACCCCCAGAGGCCTTAGCCGCAGGGAGATCGGGCACGGAAATTTAGCACATCGCGCCCTGAAACGAATGTTCCCCGATGAATTTCCTTACATCGTCAGGATTGTTTCTGACATCCTCGAATCGAACGGTTCATCTTCAATGGCAACAGTTTGTGCAGGCACAATGGCACTTATGGATACCGGTGTTAAAATTAAAAAACCGGTTTCGGGCATCGCCATGGGGCTGATTACTGACGAATCGGGCAAATTTGCTGTCCTTTCCGACATACTTGGAGATGAAGACCACCTTGGAGATATGGACTTCAAAGTTACCGGAACCGCTGACGGCATTACTGCCACTCAAATGGACATCAAAGTCGACGGGTTGTCATACGAAGTACTTGCCCAGGCGCTTGAACAGGCCAAACAGGGCAGGCTACATATCCTTGACAAAATTCTGGAAGTTATTCCTGAACCTCGTCCCGAATACAAAGACAATGTACCACGCCTCGAAACCATCATTATCCCAAAAGATATGATTGGCGCAGTAATAGGTCCGGGAGGAAAAGTTATTCAGAAGATACAGGAAGAAACCGATACCGTGATTGTGATTGAAGAAGTTGACGATACCGGTGTTGTTCAGGTCTCTTCAACCGGAAGGGAATCAATTGAAGCTGCACTTGAACGAATCAGGTTAATTATTGCAGTTCCCGAAATTGATAAGATTTATAATGGAACGGTGAAATCGATTCTTGCTTTTGGGGCATTTATCGAAATTCTTCCCGGAAAAGATGGCTTACTTCATATCTCGGAATACGACTGGAAACGTTATGAATCGCTCGAAGGTGTTTTAAAAGAAGGGGAAAAACTTGATGTGAAACTTATTGGCGTTGAAGAAAAAACCGGTAAGTTAAAACTTTCACGCAGGGTGCTCTTCCCAAAACCCGAAGGCTATGTTGAACCGGAACGTAAACCCCGTGGCGATGGAGGGAATCGCCGACGCGATGACCGCGGCGGTAACGACCGGCGCCGGGACGACCGGGGAGGCAACAGAAACAATCGCCGCGATTATAGAAAATAACGGCACAAATAAATAATGAACAGGTGGTTAATAAAAACCACCTGTTTTATTTTAATAAATATTGTATTTTAGCAATCACGACTTTTTATGCTATGAAACAAGCAGGAATTATAATCTTCTGTTTTCTGAAAAATGTTTGGATCATTATTCCTGAGAATTTCACTTTTAACCCAAATTTTTAACTAAAATACTTTATAAGATGAAAAATATTCTCATCATTCTTTTACTTCTTTTGTATTGCAGTTGCACACAAATTACTATGAATTACCCTGAAACCAGAAAAGTTAACGTAAGCGACACTTTTTACAGCGTTGTTGTTGAAGATCCTTACCGCTGGCTCGAAGATGACAACTCTGAAGAAACTGCCCAATGGGTAGAAGCACAAAACGAAGTTACCTTCGGTTACCTGAACGGATTGCCCGGGCGCGAAAAAATCAATGCACGCCTGACCGAACTCTGGAATTATCCAAAAACCGGCACTCCTTTCGAAGTATCGGGAAGATGGTTTGTTTTTAAAAACGACGGATTGCAAAACCAATATGTACTTTTCACCATGCAAACCCCCGACAGCGAGCCTGTTGTTATACTCGACCCGAACCTGTTAAGTGAAGACGGGACGGTAGCATTTGCCGGCATGGATGTGTCGCCCGACGGTAAATACCTGGTATACAAAATTGCCAGGTCGGGTTCCGATTGGAACGAAATATTTGTAAAAGATATTGAATCAGGCGAACTTCTTACCGACCATATCGAATGGGTAAAATTCTCGGGTATAGCCTGTTTCGGCAATGGATTCTTTTACAGTGCATACGACAAACCTGAAGAAGGGCAGGAACTTTCGAAAGCAAATACGGGCCAAAAAATCTTTTTCCACGAACTTAACACAGCACAGGAAGAAGATAAATTAATATTCTCGAACCCCGAAAACCCTCGTCGCATGTACCAGGCCGGAATCGACGAGAAAAGGGAACACCTTTTCATCATTGAATCAGAATCGACTTCCGGAAACGGATTATATTACAAATCGTTAAAATCGCCCAACTCAAAATTGATACACATCGCAAAAGGATTTGAAAACGACTATTCTCCCGTTGAAGTGGTTGACGATAAAATTTTAATCCTCACCAACGATAACGCACCAAAATTCAGGCTTGTAGCTGTC
>JAFGEV010000421.1 GCA_016931385.1 Prolixibacteraceae bacterium | reverse complement strand
GTTATAGCTGAGTGTGTTTATTTCTTCGCCCGATAACGTTGGGATGGACTCTTCAAAGATGTATATCCCTTCCATATCTTTTATGTATCCGTTAAGGGTTACTGTCTGTGCAACCGATGTGATTGCAAAAAGAAAGAAAAGTGAAAAAAGGATTATGATATTCCTAAAAAACGTTTTCATCCTCTTCGTTCATCTTTAACAATTTTGCCGTCTTCGAGCACAATTACCCTACGTGCTTTATTCACCACCCTTTGGTCATGTGTCGAGAAAATAAACGTGGTGTTTTCTTTTTTGTTTAGTTCTTCCATTATGTCGAGAAGATTTTCGGTTGACTTTGAATCGAGGTTGGCTGTGGGTTCATCGGCAATAACGAATTTTGGTTTCGAAGCCAAAGCCCTTGCCACGGCAACACGTTGCTGCTGGCCCCCCGAAAGTTGATTGGGGCGGCTGTTCAGACGGTCGCCCAAGCCAACGCTTTCAAGTATCTCTTTTGTTCTTTGGGTAATTGCATCTTTTTTTGCACCCTGCATTTCCATAATGAACGAAACGTTTTCCTTTGCTGTTAAAACAGGGATAAGGTTGTAGGCCTGAAATACAAAACCGATATTATTCAGGCGGTAATCAACCAGTTGCCTTTTATTCAGGGTTGAAAGATCGGTTTTGTCAACTACAATTGTTCCTGATGTTGGGGAATCAAGCCCGCCAATCATATTCAGAAGGGTTGTTTTTCCCGATCCCGAAGGGCCGACAATTGCTGTAAATTCACCTTTCTCGATGGTAAGATCAACCCCGTTTACAGCTGTAACCTGAACGGCAGATCCGTTGTAAATTTTTACCAGGTTTTTTATTTCAATAACACTCATGATTTATTTTGTTTTTTTATTATACATTTTTAAATAGTTACACTGAGAATCCACAGAGTAATCACAGAGATTCACAGAGTTATAATCGATATCTTTTTAAACCATTTTTAAGTAATGTAACATTGAAATTGATGAGTAGTCCGATTTGTTTTTCAGCAAATTTTAGATATGTAAGTATTTGTGCTTCATGAATCGGATTCAATGCATCGACTGATTTAAGTTCAATAATTACGGAATTCTCAACTAAAATGTCGATTCGATAACCACAGTCGAGCTTAATTTCTTTATAAATAACAGGAACAGCTTTTTGCCGTTCAACAAATAGTCCAATATTACGAAGTTCATATGCAAGGCACTCTTCATAAGCCGATTCAAGTAATCCCGGGCCCAAATTCCGATGTACTTCGATCGCACATCCAATAATTTTTTCTGTAATTTCATTTATATTCATATTCATGTCTCAGTGTTTCTCTGTGTGTTCTCCGTGTTTCTCAGTGTAATAATAAAATTATTCAGTTCACTCAGTTCATTCAGCCCTTCAATTCATTCAGTTCATTCAGACATTCAGTTCATTCAATCTATTCTGTCCTTATGGCTTCTACCGGATTTAATTTAAGTGCTTTACGTGCCGGAATTATTGACGAGAGTATTCCGGTTCCAATTACAAGTAGTGTTACAAGGAAGAAGAATCCTGGATCAATTTCCGGAAAAATTATTGCTGAATATCCGATAGCTTCCAGTCCTTCGCTCACCGATGAAAAATCGAGGCCGGTATGGCCGGTAAAACCAATGAGCAAGGCGCCGATTACCATTCCTCCAAAAGCTCCTACAAGAGTAAGAAAAACAGTTTCGTACATAATCATTCTGAAAACCCTTTTCTTGTTCATTCCTATTGCCATTAACATACCCAGTTCCTTAACCCTTTCGAGGATGGCCATCAGCATGGTGTTAATAATACCAAATGCCAGGGCAAATAAGATTATACCCATAATTATGGCATACCATATTCCCATAAAATCAGTCATCATGGCAGCATCAGGGGCCAGGTCTTTCCAGCTTAATACGCTTAATTCAGGAAATTGTGTTTTTATTTCAGATTTTAATTCATCAATGTCTTTTTCTTCATGTGCTATTACAGCAATTTCGTGATAACTATTATCTGAAAATCCAGCCAGGGGGGCAATATCATCTTTCACAACAAAAGCATTCATCTGATCGAACATTGTGTTTTGGGTTTTATAAATTCCACAAACCCTGAATGTTTGATAAACCAATTTACCGTTTGTATCGTTGAAGGTGAAAACAATTTTACTTCTTAGACGGTAATGAACCGATGCGTTAAAAATTTGTTTTCCATATTCTTTGTTTTCCTTTTTACTGAGGAGGGTTTTTAATTCATTTTTGAATAATTTGGCTGTCTTATATCTGATATTTTCAATGTTAGAAAGTTTTTCAATGGTTGATGCCGGAACTTCCAACCTTTTTAAACTATCGATTACTTCAGAAGTAACTTTGAAGTTTTTTATCCGCAATTGTTCGGCGGTTTTGTCGCTGATTACAATTTGATTTTTACTTAGATTGTTGAGATATTCCCCACCGCCGGAAACAATTTTTTTCCAAACCTTGCTAACTGCTTTTTCATCCTCTATTTGTATTCCGTTAAGCATTATGGCAGAGCTTCCTGTCGAAGTGCTGGCCATAGTCATAATCTTAACTCTTTTCGAAAAGGCAAGAATATTTTGATCGGATTTCAGGTATTTTTCTATTCCGCTCTGATCAGGCACTGTATATGCCAGTTCCTCATTTAGAAGGTAATCGGGATTATGAATTTTCAAGTGTGATACTTCGGTATAAATCACTGAGTCGATCCTTTGCTGAACCCAACCTTTCATTATTCCTGATGTGAATACACCGGCAATTGTTCCCAGTAATACGGCGCAGATTACAATCAGGCTTCGCTTTTTATTGCGCCAAACATTTTTCCAGGAAATTGATATAATCATTTGTTTTCTCATTTTCTTTCATTTTAAGTTATCATTCTGCCATGTAACTATGCATGAATTGCTTTGATAACATCCATTTTTTGAATACTTCTTAAGGGTAGAAAACTCGCCAGTAAAACCATTACAAAAACGATTAGGACCTGCATGAAAAAATATGATTCGAAAAGAGCCAGGGGCATTAACGGGTCAAATCCCATATCCTCCATCATATGTGCAAGGTCGCCTGTTAACTGCAAGGGGTAATAGTGCCCATACAGAAGTAATGGAACAGTTACGATAATTCCAGCCAATCCGCCAAGGATTCCGAGAAATATCATTTCAATGGTTAAGATCATTGATAATTTTTTTCTCTTCATGCCAATCGCAACCATTACTCCAAATTCCCTTTTTCGTTCGGCGATCATCATTATTACTGTTCCGAAAATGCCGAAGAAAACAATTACATACAAAATAAAAATGAATACCTGACCACTTACATTGTCGCTTTCAATTTGTTGTTTCAGGGTAGGGGAAATTTCTTCCCAGTTTTTAACCACATAATTGTTGTTGCCAATAATCGATTTAAGATCGCTTTGTGTCTCAATCATTTCATCGTTGTCTTCAAGGTTTATTACCAATGAAGTTATTTGGCCATTTAAGCCCAGGAATAGTTTTGCTTCCGAAAGGCTCATGTATATCAGCTTGTTGTCAAGGTCGGGCGAAGCAAGTTTTACAATTCCTCTAACGGGATAAATTCCAGCAGCGCTGGCTCCATGATACCCCTGCCCAATTAGTATAACAGAATCTCCAACCGAAACTTTCAGGTATCTTGATAAACGGTCGGCTATTAATACACCCTTGTCGTTTGGTGAAAGATAGTTAGATTCGAAGCGGCAGTATTTTTCAATAACAGGTATGTACTTCCCTGCATCGGAATTTTCAAAATCAAGGTCGATCTCAATTTTTGCAGTCGTAGAGTAAGAGTTGTTTTTGTAGGTTTCAATTTTATTAAGGATTTCAGGCGGAAGCGCTTTATCATCCTTTAGTTTTTGGATTGCCAGTTCAGTGAAACGGTATTTTACAACCCGGTGTTCCGGATTTGAAACCGATGCTTCGGCAACAGGGTCAATACACGATACAAGCACTCCTTTTGAATTGATCCCGGTTGAGGCAAGTGCAAAGGTCTCAATTCTTGGGGCGACGGCTTTGATGTTTTTATGTGCCTTAACTTGGTTCACAATATCCTCTGATATTTCAAAGCTGTTGTCAATTGTCGGGTCGTCGAAATATTCCGGATTTTGAATTTGCAGATAACCTGTGTAAGACTCTATGCTCTGTTCAATCATATACCCATATGTTCCAAGCTGGAATGAACGCATAAAAATGGCAAAAAAGAGCGCAAAGAAAATTGATGAAGCCGTAATCAGTGTCCTTCGTTTATTTCTCCACAAGTTTCGCCATGCTATTTTGATAATGTCTTTCATAATTT
>JAFGEV010000420.1 GCA_016931385.1 Prolixibacteraceae bacterium | reverse complement strand
TCAGGAGGGGCAGGATGAACATCCAGATCGATTCTACCGACCTGCCTGTAAACCCGGTTTTCACCGACTCATTGCAATCACTTGGTTTTTATGTGAAACACACCAGCCGCTGGTTAAACGGGGCTATTGCTGTGCTCGATTTTAAAACGATAATCGATTCAGTAAACAAACCAAGTTTTGTTGATACTTTTATTCTACGCCGGATTGCACCTTTAAAAAGTGTCAGGAATAAATTTGATTTACTCGATTCGGTTAATGAATCAAACATTTACGGTAGTGCCTTAACTCAGATTTCTCAACTTAACGGTGATAAACTTCATGAATTATCACAAGGCGAAGGAGTGCATATTGCAGTTATTGATGCCGGTTTTCTGAATGCCGATTTAGTTCCGCAGTTCGAACCACTTTTTGAAGAAGGCCGGATTTTGGGCACATACGATTTTGTTAAACCTGAGAACAATATATATAGAGGACACTACCACGGAACAATGGTTCTTTCTACAATGGCAGTGAACCAGCCAGGTGAATATATTGGCACTGCGCCCGCTGCTTCTTATTGGTTAATGAGGAGCGAAGATGCAGCTTACGAATACCCGGCCGAAGAGGATTACTGGGTTGTTGCTGTTGAATATGCTGACAGCTTAGGATGCGATGTTGTTAACACATCGCTGGGCTATACCATTTTCGATTATTCCGGGTTTAACCACACCTATGAAGAATTCAACGGTGATTCAATCAGAATGGCAAAGGCAGCAAACCTTGCGGTTGATAAAGGGATGGTACTTGTGTGCAGCGCCGGAAATTCGGGCAACGATCCATGGTATTATATCTCTGCCCCTTCCGAAGCAAAAAATGTTCTTTCACTGGCCGCTGTTAATGGCTCTGGCGAAATTACCGGTTTTTCATCAAGAGGATTCAGTGAGCCAGATTTTCCGCCAAAGCCCGATATTTCAACAATGGGATCGGCTACCAGAATTGTAAATCCTGAAGGTGAATATCAAAACGGATCGGGCACATCATTTTCATCACCTATTGCAGCCGGTATGGCAGCATGTTTATCAGGACTTTTCCCAAACAATACCGCTCATGAGATCATTGATGCAATCAGACAAAGTGCCAGCCTTTATCCCCAACATAGTCCTGAATATGGGTACGGCATCCCCGATTTTTATTTGGCTTACCAGCTTCTGAAAGGAAGCAATGATATAACAACTTTCAAAAATGAGCTAACTCATATTTCGCCAAATCCTTTTAACGACCATTTATTCATTACTGATTTTGAAGGGTTCAGTGAAATAAAACTTTTCTCCCCCGATGGGAAAATAAAGTTATTTTCTAAACTATCATCCTGCAATGACAGCAAATTCACATCTGTAAATACCGAAATGCTTCCCAGGGGAATGTACATTCTTGTGCTTAAAGGCAACGAAAAAAATTACGCCCAAAAAATCATAAAACAATAACTTGTGGAAGGACAATTAACGCTATCGGAACTAAATGCGCTGGTAAAAGATACGCTCGAAGTTGCTTTTCCCGAACAACTCTGGCTGGTAGCCGAGATTGCCGATATGAAAATAAATCGAACCGGGCATTGTTATCTCGAACTGGTCGAGAAAGATAAAGGCAATGAAGAGGTTCTGGCAAGGGCAAGGGCAACAATCTGGTCGTGGCAGTTCAGGTTTATCCGTCCCTATTTTGAAACCTCAACCGGACAACCACTGACCAACGGGCTGAAAGTACTGGTTGCGGTCAGTGTAGAATTCCATGAAGTATATGGATTCAGCCTCAACATAAAAGACATCGACCCGGCGTACACCCTTGGCGATATGGCACGTAAAAGGAACGAAATCATTGAACGCCTTACCGAAGAAGGGATTTTCGACATGAACCGTGAAATCCCTTTTCCCGATATTCCTTCCCGCATAGCTATCATCTCTTCGCCCACGGCAGCCGGTTACGAAGACTTCATGAACCAGCTTGAAAACAATACTGAAGGGTACAGGTTTTACACGAAACTCTTTGCCGCAACCATGCAGGGCGCCGATTCGCCAGGATCGGTGATTATGGCCCTCGATGCAATTTTTGAACAATCTGAGCTTTTCGATGTGGCAGTTATCATCAGGGGCGGTGGGTCGCAGGTCGACTTAAACTGTTTCGACGATTATGAACTGGCTATGCACATTGCCCAATTTCCCCTTCCTTTACTAACCGGTATTGGCCACGAAAAAGACGAATCGGTTGCCGATATGGTTGCCCACACAAAACTCAAGACCCCGACAGCGGTAGCTGAATTCCTGATTTCAAAGTACGATATGATTGCTGAAGAAATTGAAGGAACAAAGGAGGCTTTCCTGCATCTGGTGTCAAGCCTTTTAAACAACGAAGCCCAGCGGTTAAGCTCATCAGTAAGGTTATTAAAACCAATCATAAAAGGAAGTATCGAAAAAATCAAAATAAACTTTTTTCACAAAATAAAGGAGGTAAAACCTCTTGTTGCCGACACCCTGGAGCATCAACAATTCAGGTTAATAAAATATTCAGATAAGATAGTTTCTGAAAGCCGCAGCATGCTTAACAAACAACTAAACAGGCTTAGTTCATTTTCAGTCACAGCCCGACATGAAACGAAACTTTTATACCTTTCTGAAACCAGTGAAATAGATGAAAAATTTCAACGGCTTAAGCACCTTACCGGCTTACATTTTGAAAAGTATTCTAACCAGATAATCCTTTGTGAAAGGACAAACATGCTTGTGAACCCCAAAAATATTTTGAAAAGGGGGTTCAGCATTACCCTTAAAAACGGGAAAGCTGTTAAAACAGCACGTGGACTTGAACACGGCGATATGCTTGAACATATTCTGCACATAGGAAAGATCAAAACCATCGTTGATAAACATAAATCAAATCAATAAACAGATAATATCAATCCAATGACACAAAAAAAACAAACGTACCGCGAGGCAATGCAGGAAATTGAGGAAATACTCAGCAGCATTGAAAACGAAGAACCAGATGTGGATGAACTGGCCGAAAAAGTAAAAAAAGTATCGCAACTTCTGAAATACTGTAAGGATAAACTTTACAAAACCCAGGAAGAAGTTGAGAAAGTATTAAAAGATATGGATGAATAAACCCGGAAATATGGAAAACATCGCATATTGCGGGCTTTACTGCGCCGAGTGTCCGAACCATACAGGTATTATAGCCAACCTGGCCCGTGATTTAAGAAAAGAATTGCGATACTATCGTTTTGACAAAACTGCCGAAACACTTTCCAATTTTTCTTTTTTTAAAGATTTCGGAAAATATGATGATTGCTACACTGTTTTAGGGGCTATGGTAAAAATGAGGTGCGGACGGGTATGCAGAAATGGAGGCGCTAATCCGGGATGCAAAATCCGTATATGTGCAAAAAAGAAAGGTTATAATGGTTGCTGGGAATGTTCAGAATTTGAAAACTGTAATAAACTCGACTTTCTGAATACAAATCATGGTGTAGCACATAAAAAAAATCTACAGATTATTAAGAAAAAAGGGATTGATGCATTTATTTCAGGAGAGAAATATTGGTTTAAAACAAAATAAAATGAAAATGAAAACACTAGCTAAAAACAAAACACTTATTATTTCAATTATTGCGATTGCAACATTGACACTTCTGTCGGGTTGCGCAAAAAAAGAAGTTGTTGATGCCTGCCTTACCGGCCACACTTACGGGTTCTGGGGCGGATTGCTTCACGGCATCATAGCACCTATCGATTTTATCATTTCTCTTTTCCGCGAAGATGTAACCATGTATGCCCAGAACAACAACGGAGCCTGGTATGCCCTTGGCTTTCTTATTGGAAGCGGTGGATGGGGTTTCTTTGGAGGTGCTGGGGCGAAAAGATGCAAATCATCAAAAGAAACATGTTAAACCCTAATATACATTGGCATAATTTTCAAATACAACAATTCGCTTACTGAAAATAGCATCTCATGAATATCAGGATTAAAAAACGAAGCATTTTCTTACTGCTTTCATTGGCATTGCTTTTGGCCTGCGACAAGAATACAAATAACCCAAACGATAATGTTAATAATGACGACCCTTATGTTCTTGTCGGAGAAAAGAATTTTCTGAGCGGTTATGATCCTGTTACTGCTGACGGGTTGATAAATGCCGTAATTGAAATACCCGCAGGAACAAACGACAAATGGGAAGTTAACAAGGAAACCGGGAATATGGAATGGGAGTTTAAAAACGGAAGCCCCCGGGTTGTTAAATACTTAGCCTACCCTGTTAATTACGGGATGATACCCCGTACTCTTTTACCAGAAGAAGCCGGGGGCGATGGTGACCCGCTTGATATACTTGTACTTGGGCCTGCCGTTGAAAGGGGAAGCGTGGTTAAATGTAAACTTATTGGTGTACTATTATTAACCGACAGCGGGGAGCAGGACGATAAGCTTGTCGCCTTAATGGAAAATACTGCTTTCGATGAGCTTGAAACAATTGAGGAACTTGATGAAACTTTTCCGGGCGTAACCGTAATCCTCAGCCAATGGTTTACAAACTATAAAGGCCCCGGCAAAATGGAAACCCACGGCTTTGGAGATAAAAATGACGCCGGGGAAATTTTAAATGCTGCTATAGAAGCATACAAAGCTAACTGAGCTGATTGGGATATTGGCTTATAGCTATCGGCTGTTGGCTATGGGCTATGGGCTTTGGTCTTCCGTCTTCCATCTTCCATCTTCCATCTTCTTATAAAAAATCAAACTTCAGGCTCATTTTTATCGGGCTCCTGATGTACAATGGCTTCATAAATGCGGGTGGCAACCGGCGGGCAACCTTTGACAAATATGCCCTTATCTTTCATGTGCCTGGTGCAATTCCCTACAAACACGGTACCTTCCATCGCCTTTTCAATCCCTTTTCCAATTGCAATATGAAACTTGCCGTCACAAAGTTTGTAGTCGTTCATTTCATCGCTGAAACGGTTTAAAAACAACATGATTGTTGACAGGCAGGCGCTGCATGAATCAACATCCTGTACTTCAACGCCAGGGAATTTAAAGGATATCTCTTTGGGAGGTTGCTGATAGGGTGCAATGTACTGTTCATAGTTGGCCGGCAGAACTTCATAATCGGCAATATCGCATGAGAGTTTGTTCCGCTTTGAAATGATCTTCAGGTGTGCAACATCGTCAATTGAAACACCCATAAGCCGGCATGCCACAACATCGGCCCCCATGGGATTAAACGAGGCTACTGCAAAATCCGATTTTTTGGGCTCACCCCCCGAGGGGCCCAGGCCTTCCATCCCTATGTATCCGTCAACCACAGTTATATCGGGCAAAAGCACTGTCGCCAGGTCCGAGATTGCTGAATCGAGCGTTTTTTCCGGGTATTCTTTCTTTATATATTCAAGCTGGTGGTATTTTACTTTCTCGTGACGGTACAGGCAGCCTTTCATGTTTTTTATCCCCAGGGTTACACCGGTGTGCATGTGGGTTTTTGCCACCGGCACCGAAATCAGAATATCATAATCGTAAACCTGCTGGCAAATTTTTGTTTCGTTCAGTATACGTGGATGATTGATTTGTTTTACCACAGGGGGCTTCGAATTAAAATCGATCAGTTCAACACCATACCGGGCTGCCATTTCGGTAAAGCCGGCACGCTGAAATGCTTTAAACGTATCGACGTTAACAATGGGGCTTTCACCTATGGCAATCTCTTCAACCTCAATTTCCCTTAACGTTTCAATAATTGCTGCAACAGCCTGCGGATGCGTATTGTAACCATATTCAGGAGGGGCAATCCGTCCAACATTTGGTTTTATCAAAATACGTTTACCTTTTAACGATGATAAATCGAGCTGACTTAATGCATTTCGCACATTCTCAAAAGGCCCGCTTTGGGCCGATACACTTACAACTGGTTTTCCCTTCATCAATAAATACATCCAAACTGCCTTGCCTGAAATTATTAGGCGCTGTCCCAACAAAATCTTTAAATTATCTACGGCAGTTATTTTTGGCGCGAAATTATCATTTCATAAGCAAATAGCAAAAATTATTTGATTTTCCTCACATCTGTGTGTCGTTTTATTTCAATTTAAAAATTATATATTCGAAAAAAAACAACTTTTACCTGATGAAGTTGTAAAAAAACAAAAAAATATTGCTCAGTTCCCAACCTCTATTTTAATCAATTCCAAATTACATTTTTGATTAATTTTTGCAATGTAGAGATTACAATAGGTGATTTTTTTTTATATTTTTGCGTACTTCAAAAATGGCTTTTTGCATGGAATTTTTCAGGGATGCACATAACAACCTTATAAAAAACTCAAAGAGTGTTGTACGTCGCGAGTTAATTGATGAAATTGACTGGAGCCATCCACTTATCGGGATAAAAGGGTTTAGGGGCGTTGGCAAAACCCTGCTCCTGCTCGATTATATCAGGGAGAAAAGCCCGAACCAAAAAGAAAGCCTTTATATCAACCTGAACAGTTTCTATTTCACCCGTCGTAGTTTAAGTGGTTTTGCCGATGAGTTCTATAAAAAAGGCGGACAAATTCTTGTTCTCGACCAAATACATAAATACCCCGATTGGGCAAAGGAATTAAAAAAATGCCATGATGAGATTCCTGGCCTTCAGATTGTTTTTTCGGCATCGCCGGTTTTAAGGATTATCGAAGGAAATGATTTTTTGAAAGACATCGCAAAAATATTTCACCTTCCTGGCCTATCGTTCAGGGAATTTATCCAATATCAAACCGGAGAAAAATTTTCAAGATATACATTCGGGGAAATCATTAGCAACCATGAAAAGATTGCTACCGAGATTACTTCGATTATTAAGCCACTTGCATACTTCGACGATTACTTGAAATTTGGTTACTATCCATATTTTCTCGACAGGCGCTCATATTTTTCCGATGACCTGTTAAAACACATCAACCTGGCACTCGAAATTGATGTTACCTATCTTAATCAGATTGAATTAAAATACCTTCCAAAACTCAGGAAATTGCTGTACATAATTGCCAGGGAAGTACCGTTTACACCAAACATAAGTAAAATCAGTAACGAAATTGAAACCTCGCGTGCGACAGTGATGAATTATCTCCGATACTTAAAAAATGCGAGGTTAATTAACATGATGTTCAACAGTGGCGATGAAGGACAGATGAAAAAACCCTCGAAAATATATTTGCAAAATACGAACCTTTTATTTGCTGTTGCCCCCGACAATAACGACAATGCAACAATACGCCAGACTTTTTTCTGCAACCAGGTAAACTACCGAAACCAGATAAAATCAATCGAAGGTTACGACTTTAATGTTAACGGGAAGTATAATTTCACAGTTGGGGGCAAGCACATTGAACCACTTGGCCCTGACGGATACGCTGCAGCCGACCGAATTGAAATCGGCTCAGGACGGAAAATCCCGCTCTGGCTGTTTGGGTTTGGGTACTAGGTGCTGGGTACTAGGTGCTGGTCGCTGGGTGCTGGTCGCTGGGTGTTAGGTTCATGTCATTGGTAATAGGTTATTTAAAACTTAGGTATCAGATATTAGAAAAGATAAAAAAAGATATGAAACATTAACATAACGTTCTTTTAAATACTAACAATTTTAAACCCCAAAAGATGTCTTATAAAAAATTAGAAATATGGCAATTATCAAGGGAGGTTGTAATTGAGATTCACAAAATGTCATTACTGCTTCCTAAGTTTGAGATGTTTGAAGAAGGTTCACAAATTAGACGTTCTTCAAAAAGTGTAAAATCAACTATTGTTGAAGGGTACGGTCGCAAGATTTATAAAAATGAATTTGTTAAATTTTTAGTTTATGCATTAGCTTCAAACGATGAAACAATGGATCATCTTGAAAATTTATGGGAAACTGGATCACTTAAAGATCAAAACCTGTATGAAAAAATTCAGTTGAAAATTAATATACTTGGGAAAAAAATAAACAAGTTTATACAAGGTGTCCAAGAGCATTATTAATGTACCTAAAACCAGAAACCAGAAACAAGTGACCAGTAACAAGTAACCAGTAACCAGTAACAAGTAACAAGTAACAAGTAACGAATAACTTAAAATAAATAACAACTATGTCGAAAGAAAAGAAATTTTTAACCTGTGACGGGAATTATGCAGCCTCATATATGAGCTACATGTTCAGCGAAGTGGCCTGTATTTATCCCATCACCCCATCGTCGAACATGGCAGAGAATGTCGATGAGTGGGCAGCCAATGGAAAAAAGAACATGTTTGGCCGTCCGGTACGCCTGGCCGAAATGCAGAGTGAGGGAGGCGCCTCAGGCGCTGTACACGGTGCAGCCCAGAGTGGCGCATTGGCCTCAACTTATACCGCATCGCAAGGGTTATTGCTGATGATCCCCAACATGTACAAAATTGCAGCTGAACTTTTACCGGTGGTATTTCACGTGAGTGCAAGGGCCGTTGCTGCGCACGCCCTCTCCATTTTTGGTGATCACAGCGACATATATGCTGCACGTCAAACCGGTTTTGCCATGATCGCTTCAGGATCGGTTCAGGAAGAAATGGACCTTGCAGGTATAGCCCATCTTGCGACCATTAAGTCAAGGATTCCTTTCCTGGCATTCTTCGACGGCTTCCGCACTTCGCACGAATTGCAAAAAATTGAAGCAATTCAGATGGAAGACATCAAGCCGCTGGTTGACATGGAAGCCCTCCAGGCATTCCGCAACAGCGCCCTCAATCCTGAGCACCCTGTAACACGCGGAACAGCTCAAAACCCCGATATTTTCTTCCAGGCCAAAGAATCGGCAAATAAATACTTCGATGCCGTACCTGCCATTGTTGAAGAATATATGCGTGGCATTGAAAAAATCACAGGCCGCAAATACGACCTTTTCGATTTCTACGGGGCAGAAGATGCAGAAAACATTGTTGTAGCTATGGGATCGGTTACCGAAACGAT
>JAFGEV010000419.1 GCA_016931385.1 Prolixibacteraceae bacterium | reverse complement strand
GTTGGCGGACAGGGAATCCTCTCAATTGCAGCCGTGCTTGGAGCGGCTGCCCTCAAAAACAATTACTGGCTTAAACAGGCTGAAACGCATGGAATGAGCCAGCGCGGCGGCGCGGTGGTTTCACACCTTCGCATTTCTGACAAACCTGTCCATTCCGACTTGATACCAATGGGCAAAGCCGACATTATCCTCTCGGTTGAACCCATGGAATCGCTCCGTTACTTGTCATTTCTGAAGCCAAGCGGGTATTTGGTTACAAACAGCGTACCTTATATAAACATCCCTGATTATCCCCCGATGGAAAAGCTACTGAAAGAAATCGAAAAACTGAAGAGAAAAGTAATCATCGATTCTGATGCGATTGCAAAGCATATTGGAAATGTAAAAGCATCTAACATGGTAATGCTTGGGGCAGCTTCAAACTTCATCGAAATTCCTTTTGAAAAGATTGAAGAAGGGATTTCTGAAATTTTCAGGTCGAAAGGTCAGGAGATTATCAATTTAAACATTGAAGCCTTAAGGGAAGGGAAAGAAACCGCGATGAAAGCGCTATAGAATGGAAGATTCTTCTGTGTCTGAAGTCCATTCTTTAACCTGCAAACCTCTTTTTTAATTGCCTCTTTTCAAAGGCTGAATGATTTCAATCCTGTTTTTTTGTATATTTAACCTATCTACAGAAAGATTGAATGGGAAGAGGAAAATTATATATTCTGACTGCATTGTCATTATGCATTGTCTTTTCGTGCGACCTGGGCGAATTTAACGAAGTTGAGGAAGTTAAAGTTGTATCGAATGCCCGGTTTCTTTTACCCCTGGCCTATGGGGAGATAACCCTGGGAACACTTATTGGATATAGTGGTTACGGTACCGGAAATGTCGAAATAAATGAAGATGGTTACTATGTAATCGACTATGGGATCAATGAATTCGAAATGACCGACACAATAAACTTTGCAGGTGATTTACTCGAAAGCATTTCCCAGTTTGAGTTGCGTATTGAAACCGAAAACCGCATCCCGCTTGGCATAAGGTTAACCTTAAAATTTTGCGATTCCATCAATTACACACAGTTTGGCCCCGATTTTGTGATCGATTTTGTGACACCTCCAGAAATGAACAGCGAGGGCATTGCTATTGAAGCTTCAAAGAATATTGAAGATGTATACCTTACCAATGAGCAAATGGAGGAATACAAAAAGGCCAGCCGCCTGATACTAAGCATCTATTTTTACTTGCCCGAAAGGCAAAGCAGACAGATACTTTCACATCCTTCCGATTTCTTTATGCTAAACGTGGGTGCTGTGGTTAAACTAGGTGAAAATCAGACGGAGTAAAAAGTTGAGAAAATTATTAAAATATTGTGCCCAGTTATTTTTCATATTTTCCACGTTTTCTTCAAACGGGCAATACTCAAATATTGTATATACACTTGGTAACACACCGCAGGCAAACCTGCTAAATCCTTCGCGTATAACCGACAATTCGGTAGTTACAGTGCATCTTCCTTTACTTTCGGGTATCGATTTCAGGTTGAACAACTCCTTTTCAATGGACAATTTTCTTACAATTGATGAAAAAACGCTAATAATAAATTTCGATCAGTTATATTCACAAATTAGCTTTGAAAATTATTTTACCGAGCAAATCAGTCTCCCCTTAATTGGCTTACAGATACGGTTACATAATAATTTTTTCTCGGCTTCGATAACCGAAAAACAACTTTTCAGGTGGAACTTCGACAGGAACCTAATCAAATTGATCAATGAAGGCAATGAAGCTTTCATCGATGTTCCATTTTCAACCCATTTCGATTTTAACTTTGCACATTACAGGGAATATGCCCTGGGATATGCACGTAATTTTGACGGGCTTTTTACTGTAGGGGCAAAATTTAAATTGCTGACAGGTTTCTCAACTGTCGATGTTGAAAAGATGAACCTTGGACTAACAACCGGGAGAAACTTTGAATACCTTACCTTGTCGGTTGAAGGGGATTACAACTTATGCCTCCCGGTAAATATAAACCCTGATAATGAAAATTCATCTGATCTGTCGATTGATAATTACCTGACGAATTTTAACAACCTGGGCATGGCCATCGACCTGGGGGCATCGGTTAACCTATTGCCCGACCTGGAAATTTCGGCCAGTGTGATCGATCTGGGCTTCATACACTGGAAGGATAATGTTACCAACATCAGCCACGAAGGCAGCTTCCGGTGGCAGGGGCTCGACCTGAACAGCTTTATTTCAACACCTGAACCCATCGAAGGGGAAGATGTTCCCAATCCCAACCCCATAAACGAATTAATGGATTCCATTTATAAACTGATCGATTTTCAATACGCATCAAATCCATTCACAACCGGAACACCAACAAGAATTTTCATTGCCGGCGAATACTCAATTTTTCCTGTTCTTTCAGTTTCGCTCACCGATCAAATTATGATATTCGATAAACAGGTTTCGAATTCACTCACATTTGCAGGTAATTTAACACTGGGGAAGATGTGGTCCTTGTCAGCCGGATATTCAATTATCGACCGTTCATATAATAACCTAAGCCTGGCAACATCGCTTAAGCTGGGCCCGTTCGAAATGTGGGCAGCAACAAATAACATTCTGGCGCTTAAAATTCAGGAAACCTCAAATTTCAACCTGATGTTCGGCTTAAACCTGATGTTTGGGAAAAATGAGCCTCCTTCTAAGCGAAGCCTGATAGAAATGGAACCTTAATATTGACAATTCCCCGGGGCATTTTAAATTCATTGTTAACAATAGGCCTTAAAAAATTAAAAAAATATATTTTTAGAGTTCAATAATTTTCATTTTAAAAAAATATGTTCATATTTGCACGAAATTGAAATAAACAAATGATCAGAAGCATTACCATATCGCTCATTAGCCTACTAGGGATCCTAATTCTCACAAAGCTGAGCTGAGAGTGGTATGAATATGTGAAAATCATAAAAAGATAGATAAAGCCATTCTCAGAAATTGAGGGTGGTTTTTTTTTTGCCTCCCTTAGCCCCTCCAAAGGAGGGGGATTTGGGTTGCAACACTTGGACATAATTTGTATTGACAATCAATGCCACCACCCTGGATAAAATGGGTCTTCCCCTTGGGGGAAGATGCCGACAGGCAGATGGGGCTTTAATAAACTTTAAACTTAATAATCATGAGCGACAGGTTGTATATTTTCGACACAACATTACGCGACGGGGAACAGGTTCCCGGCTGCCAGTTAAACACCATTGAAAAAATTGAGGTGGCAAAGGCGCTCGAGGAACTTGGGGTTGACATTATTGAAGCAGGTTTCCCCATTTCAAGTCCCGGCGATTTCAATTCGGTAGTCGAAATCTCGAAGGCCGTAACCTGGCCAACAATATGCGCATTAACGCGCGCAGTTGAAAAAGATATTGATGTTGCGGCCGATGCACTAAAGTTTGCCAAAAAAGGGAGGATACATACCGGCATAGGCACATCGCCCTATCATATAAAATACAAGCTTAATTCAAACGAGGACGAAATCCTTGAACGTGCGGTTGCTGCTGTAAAATATGCAAAAAAGTATGTCGAGGATGTTGAGTTCTATGCTGAAGATGCCGGCCGTAGCGACAATGTATATCTTGCAAAAGTAGTTGAAGCCGTAATTAAAGCCGGAGCTACCGTTGTCAATATACCCGACACAACCGGTTATTGCCTTCCTCACGAATACGGCGAAAAAATTAAATTCCTGATGGAAAACGTTAAGGGCGTTCACAAAGCAACCCTTTCTACCCATTGCCATAACGACCTTGGAATGGCAACTGCCAACTCGGTTAGCGGTATACTTAACGGAGCCCGCCAGGTTGAAGTAACATTAAACGGCATTGGCGAACGGGCAGGAAACACCTCGCTCGAAGAAGTTGCAATGATCTTTAAAAGCCGTGAAAAGGAGCTTGAAATCCTGACCAATATCAATACAAAAAATATTTACAAAACAAGCCGTTTGGTTTCAAGCCTTATGAACATGCCCGTTCAGCCTAATAAGGCAATCGTAGGTCGCAACGCGTTTGCACACTCATCGGGAATACATCAGGATGGGGTGCTGAAAAACCGTGAAAACTATGAAATTATCGACCCTGTTGATGTTGGCATCAACGAATCATCGATTGTTTTGACTGCCCGTAGCGGTCGCGCGGCTTTGAAACACCACCTCGAAAACCTTGGTTTTAAACTTAACAAGGAAAGACTCGACAGTGTATACCAGGATTTTCTGAAACTGGCCGATAAGAAAAAAGACATCAAGGAAGATGACCTGTTGATGTTGCTTGGTGAAATCAGGGGCGAAAACCAGCGTATTAAACTCGATTTCCTTCAGGTATTATCAGGAAAAGAAGTTCATCCAATGGCAACAATAAGGCTTGTTATTGCAGGAGAAAAGTTCACCGCCACATCTGACGGTAATGGCCCGGTTGACGCGGCTATTAAAGCCGTTAAACAAATTCTGACCAGGCATGTTACTGTTGAGGAATTTTTGATTCAGGCCATCACACGTGGCAGCGATGATGTTGGTAAGGTTCATATGACCGTTTCACACGAAGAACATTACTATCACGGTTTTGGAGCCCATACCGACATTATTACAGCATCGGTTGAAGCTTTTCTCGATTGTATTAATAAAATTCCTGTTGTGAAAAAATAAATAAAAAAATAAATGAACCTCGGATTCTTGAGGATTTCTATGAAGTAAGATACGAACCGTGAACATATCTATCCGCAGAAAATCATAAAATTTTTTCTTTGCGCTTAGCGGCTTGCGGTTAAAATAGAAAGCTCTGCCGGGGAGGAGGTATATTATGAAAACATTATTCGACAAAATCTGGGATGCACATGTAGTGAAACATGTTGAAGATGGCCCCGATGTGCTTTACATCGACCGCCATTTTATTCACGAGGTAACAAGTCCGGTTGCATTCCTGGGATTAAAAAAGAGAGGCTTAAAAGTATTCAGGCCCCACCAGACAACAGCAACACCCGACCACAATGTACCCACAACAAATCAGCACTTGTCAATTGTTGACGAACTTTCAAGGAATCAGGTTGACATGCTTGAACGCAATTGCGTTGAACACGGCATCACCCTTCATAAACTGGGTACCCAGGGGCACGGCGTTGTTCATATTATCGGGCCGGAACAAGGTTTGACCCAGCCGGGCATGACCATCGTTTGCGGCGACAGCCACACATCTACACACGGCGCTTTTGGAGCTGTAGCTTTTGGTATCGGGACCAGTGAGGTTGAAATGGTGCTGGCCAGCCAGTGCATTATGCAGCCAAAACCTAAGAAGATGCGAATTACCATCAACGGAGAATTGAGGCCAAATGTAACCGCGAAAGATGTTGTGCTGTATGTTATTGCAAAGATTTCGACCAGCGGTGGAACTGGCCATTTCATCGAATTTGCCGGTTCAGCAATCGAAAACCTCTCGATGGAAGGCCGCATGACCGTTTGCAACATGAGCATTGAATGTGGCGCCCGGGGCGGGATGATTGCTCCCAATGAAAAAACGTTTGAATACGTTAAGGGACGGGAATTTGCTCCTAAAGGCGCTGATTGGGACAAAGCAGTCGCAAACTGGAAAAACCTCAAATCGGATAAAGGTGCGGTATTTGACAAAGAATACACCTTCGATGCTGCCGACATTGAACCCATGATTACCTACGGAACCAATCCTGGAATGGGAATCAAGATTTCAGAAAAAATCCCGACAAGTGAAGGATTGAAGGGCAACGACAAGGTTACCTTCCAGAAATCGTTGCAATACATGGGATTCAGCGAAGGTGAAGAAATTGCCGGCAAACCTGTCGACTATGTATTCTTGGGAAGCTGTACCAACGGACGCATTGAGGATTTCCGCACTTTTGCCAGCTACGTAAAGGGAAAGAAAAAAGCCGACAATATTATTGCATGGCTTGTTCCCGGATCGGTTGCTGTTGAAAAACAGATTCAGGAAGAAGGCCTGTCTGAAATTCTTGAAGAAGCCGGTTTCGAAATTCGCCAGCCCGGTTGTTCCGCTTGTCTGGCAATGAACCCCGATAAAATACCAGCAGGTAAATATGCCGTTTCGACCACGAACCGGAATTTTGAAGGCCGCCAGGGACCGGGGGCACGTACCTTGCTTGCCAGCCCGCTGGTTGCTGCGGCGTGTGCAGTTACAGGGAAGGTAAGCCTCCCCTAAAACCCCTCCCTAACCCTCCCCAAAAGGGGAGGGAATTAAGAACTACCTAATTTGGTGGAATAGTTCAATAAAAGTACAATTAATCGCACCCAGTTCTTCCCCTTGGGGGAAGATGCCGACAGGCAGATGGGGCTTTAATAATAGAATTATGTCAATAGAAAAATTCAAAAAAATAAATTCGACGGCGGTGCCACTGCCAATCGAAAATGTGGATACCGACCAGATTATACCTGCCCGTTTTTTAAAGGCAGTTGAACGCAAGGGCTTTGGTGACAATTTATTTCGTGACTGGCGCTATACCAGCGGGAATACTCCAAACCCCGATTTTGTGATGAACAAACCTGAATATTCAGGGACGATTCTCGTTGGCGGTAAGAATTTCGGTAGCGGCTCAAGCCGTGAACATGCTGCATGGGCCATTTACGACGGGGGCTTTAAAGTTGTCGTTTCGAGTTTCTTTGCCGATATTTTCAAAGGAAACGCACTGAACAACGGGCTGCTCCCGGTTCAGGTTTCACCTGAGTTTCTGGAGGAAATTTTCAGTACGATTGAAAAAGATCCAAAATCAACTTTTACTGTCGATCTCGAGAACCAAACCATAACCAACGATGTTACAGGTAATGGTTTTGAATTTGAAATTAACCAGTATAAAAAAGAATGCCTCCTGAATGGTTACGACGATATAGATTATCTGGTGGCTATGAAAGAGGAGATTGAGGAGTTTGAAATACACCCCTCAACCCCCTGAAGGGAGGGCACTGAAAAACCCCTAAATCCCCAAGCGCCTGAGCCACCGCATCCTGTAGTATCAGCTTCAGGTGTTACGCAGAGTCGCTTTAGCAACTGTTAAAATGGGAAGTTCGAAGAAGTGCAATATTAAAATATAATATTAAAATATGAATTTTAACTGGAATCCAATTCTTTACAACAGTAAACACAATTTCGTATATAAATATGGAGAAGAAATTGTGAGATTGCTAGATCCTCAATTGCATGAAACTGTTCTTGATTTAGGTTGTGGAACAGGAGACCTGACAAAAATGATTTCAGATTCCTGCAAAACAATTATTGGATTTGACAATTCAGTTGAAATGATAAAAACAGCCCGGAAAAATTATCCTGACATTTTATTTTACAAGGCTGATGCATCAGATTTCAAGTTTAACAGGAAATTTGATGCTGTATTTTCAAATGCAGTTTTACACTGGATTCCTGATGCTGTTCCGGTAATAAAAAATATTAACATTCATTTAAAAACAGGTGGCCGTTTTGTTGCAGAATTTGGAGGAAAAAAATGCAATAACAATATTATCAGCACAATAACTAATCTCTTAGACGAGAATAGAATGAAATATCCAAAAATTGAAGAGTCAATATATTTCCCTTCAATAAGTAAATATTCATCTTTGCTCGAACAAAATGGATTTGAAGTCAATTATGCCGTTTTGTTTGACAGGCCAACCCCCTTGAAAGATGGAGAAAACGGATTGAATAATTTCATTGAGATGTTTATGGATTGGTTATTCAATGATGTTACCCCAAACGACAAAAAAAGAATAATTAAAGAAACGAACAACAGGTTAAGACCAAAAATATTTGACGGAGTAACCTGGATTGCTGATTACAGAAGAATTAGAGTAATTGCCGTAAAAAAAGAAGATATATTTTTTGCGAACAATTAGAAATTCATATTGGTTTATTCTTGAAAGAAAACTGCCAATACTTCATTATTAAATGACCAATTACTTTTAAAATGTCAAAAGATAATCTTATAAGAATAATGGACACTACCCTGCGGGATGGTGAACAAACCACAGGGGTATCGTTCAACGACATGGAAAAACTTAGCATGGCCCGTGTACTGCTAAGCGAACTGAAAGTCGACCGTATTGAAGTTGCTTCGGCCAGGGTTTCCGAAGGTGAATATAAAGGTGTTAAACGGATAACTGCCTGGGCAGCCGAGAATAATTTTCTCGACAAAGTTGAAGTTCTGGGCTTTGTCGATAACGGAACATCAATCGACTGGATTATCCAGGCCGGGGCCAAAGTAATGAATCTTTTAATGAAAGGTTCTTACAAACATGTGACCGAACAACTCAGACGCACACCTGAAGAACACCTCGAAGATGTTAAGCAAAATATAAAGCTGGCTAAAGAGAAAGGATTAACCGTAAATGTTTATCTCGAGGATTGGTCAAACGGGATGCGAAATTCAAGCGATTATGTCCACTTCATCTTGAAAGGGCTTAAAAATGAACACATCGAAAGGTTTATGCTTCCCGATACGCTGGGGATACTCGATCCGGATGAAACCTACGACTACTGTAAGGAAATGCTGGATACCTATCCCGATTTAAAGTTCGATTTTCATGCCCATAATGATTACGATCTGGCCATTGCCAACGTTTTTCATGCCATTAAGGCTGGCATCAGGTGTGTACATACCACCATCAATGGTTTGGGTGAACGTGCCGGAAATGCACCCCTGTCAAGTGTAATTGCAACAATTAAGGATCATCTGAAAATGAGAACCAATGTTCAGGAAAACAAACTGAATATGGTTAGCAAACTGGTGGAATCGTTTTCGGGAATACGCATTCCAACCAACAAACCGTTAATTGGCGAATTTGTATTTACCCAATGCAGCGGGGTACATGCCGATGGAGATTCGAAAAACAATCTTTATTTCAACGACCTCCTTCCTGAACGTTTTGGCAGGGAACGCAAATATGCACTGGGCAAAACCTCGGGCAAGGCCAATATCAAGAAAAACCTTGAAGATATCGGTATCAACCTTGATGCCGAATCGTTGAAAAGGGTAACTGAAAAAGTGATTGAACTTTCTGACAAAAAAAATACCGTCAGCACCGAGGACCTGCCCTACATCGTATCCGATGTATTAAGAAATCAATCGATAACCAAAAACATCGACATCCACAACTACAGTATTTCGCTTGCATACGGATTAAAACCGGTTGCTTCGGTAGCCATAAAAATCCATGAAAAAATTTACGAAGACACTGCGCCCGGCGACGGCCAGTATGATGCTTTTATGAATGCCCTGAAAAAAATATACAAACGTCTGAGGAAACCCTTGCCATTATTGACCGATTATGCCGTTACCATACCTCCTGGCGGCAAAACCGATGCCTTTGTCGAAACAGTCATAACCTGGCAGGGTGAGAACGAATTCCGCACCCGCGGCCTCGATTCAGACCAAACATCGGCAGCCATTAAAGCAACCGTTAAAATGCTGAACATTATTGAGCAAAAAATTCAGTGAAGAAGAAAAGTTATTAGACATTAGTCATTTGATAGCGAATTGATTATTTTTGGATAAATGTTTGAAACTATGAAAGCATTAGAATTTGAATCAAAAGTTAAGGACAATCAAATATTGATACCAAGCAATATTCAATCTGCTTTGCAATCCCAAAAAGATAATGTCAGGGTTATTATCCTTTTTGAAGATTCTGACATTTATGAAGATTCGATTTTTAAGAAAGCTACACAAGATCAATTTTTAAACGGTTATTCCGATTCGGATTCAATTTATGATAAGTATTGATTATGGGTAGTTTATGTTTTGGAGATATCGTTTTGTTAAAATTCCCCTTTACCGATGATAAAACTTTTAAACGGAGACCGGCTCTTGTAATTAGTGACTTGAATGATGGCGATGTAATAGTTTGCAGAATAACAAGTCAATTGTACGAAACAAAGTATGATGTTGTAATTGAAGACTGGCAAGAATCGGGATTAAAATTACCATCTGTGATCCGTATACATAAACTGGCTACTCTTGAAAAAGAAATTGTTGAGTTGGTTATAGGAAAAGTAGATGCTTCAATCAAGGAAAAAGTAAAAGAAAAAATCACAAAACTAGCAGATTAGAAAAAACCTCTTGTTCTGGACCCCTTTAAAAAAAATAGATTCAGATAACCATGACAACCACAAAATCAACCGTTGAAGAAATAAGGGTGAAATTCGATCAGCTTGCCCATAAATATACGAATCTTGAAAAAGGACAGGATACTGCACTGGATTCACCCCTTACACTGGAACTGATCAGCATGGCTGCTTCAACCCATAATTTCGATGCTAAAGCTATTCTGGATCTTGGTTGCGGCGGTGGAAATTACATTGTAAAACTCACTAACCGCCTGCCCGATGTAGATGTTTGCCTGGCCGACTTATGTCAAAACATGCTGGATGTTGCTGCTGAACGCGTTCAGAAGATCATCAGCGGAAGGGTCACTAAAATGCAGGGGGATTTCCGCGAACTTGATTTCGGAGCAGAACAATACGACATAATAACTGCGGCCACTACACTGCACCACTTACGCACCGAAGCGGAATGGGAACTGGTATTTACTAAACTATATAAAGCCCTGAAACCAGGCGGCTCATTCTGGATCAGTGATGTAATCATTCATGAGCATCCTGAAATTGACCGTTTATTGCGACAAGGGTGGTTCGACTGGATTGAAGCCACACATGGATCCGAAAAACTGGCCTGGGTTAAAGATCAGTACGAAAGGGAAGATACGCCACAAACTTTGAATTTTCAATTAAACCTGATGAAAAAGGTAGGTTTCAAAGAAACCGTGATTTTGCACAAACACCTTAATTTTGCCGCTTTTGGGGGGATAAAATAAAACTCAAAAAAATGAGTACCAAACATAAATAATAAAACCGATTATTTTTAAAATTTGATTTACATAAAAAATTAATACTCATCATGGGAAAAACACTCAATATTGCCGTGCTGGCCGGCGACGGAATCGGACCTGAAATTATTGAACAGGCTTTGAAAGTGACCAAAGCAGTTTGCAAAAAATTTGGCCACGAATTGAATTTAAAAAATGGATTGACCGGCGCAACCGCCATCGACCAGGTAGGTGACCCCTACCCGCCCGAAACACATCAGCTGTGTATGGATTCGGATGCAGTGCTCTTTGGCGCAATTGGCGACCCGAAATTCGACAACGACCCAACAGCAAAAGTACGGCCTGAACAAGGCTTATTGCGAATGCGAAAGATGCTCGGTCTCTATGCAAATCTGAGGCCGGTTGAAACCTTTGAATCGCTGCTTCACAAATCACCACTTCGCAGGGAACTTGTCGAGGGTGCAAATTTCATGTGCGTACGGGAACTTACAGGGGGAATCTATTTTGGCGAGAAAGGCAGAAAAGATGATGGGAACACTGCTTTCGACAATTGCGAATATACCCGCCACGAGATTGAACGCATTCTAAAACTGGGATTTGAATACGCCATAAAGCGGAATAAGAAACTTACCATTGTTGATAAGGCCAATGTACTGGAAACCTCCCGTCTGTGGAGGCAAATCGGGCAGGAGATGGCCAAAATGTATCCCGAAGTGGAAACCGAATACATGTTTGTTGACAATGCAGCCATGCGCATTATCCAGTGGCCCAAGAGTTTTGATGTGATGGTGACCGAAAACATGTTTGGCGATATCCTTTCTGATGAAGCATCGGTAATAACCGGTTCGCTTGGTTTGCTTCCATCGGCATCAATAGGTTTGCATACTAGTGTATTTGAACCAATTCACGGTTCTTATCCGCAGGCTGCCGGGAAAGATATTGCCAATCCTGTTGCGACTGTGCTATCAGCTGCCATGATGTTTGAATATGCTTTTAATATGATGGATGAAGGAGCATTGATACGAGAAGCTGTAAAGGCATCGATGGATGCCTGTGTTGCGACCGAAGATATTGCAGGTGAAGGGAAAGCATATAAAACATCGGAAGTTGGCGACTGGCTTGCGGGATATATTGCCCAAAAATAAATTTCAACATAATAAGCTTAAATTAACCCGGAACATTTACTTCGGCTTTTTTTGTTTGTCATTTCAACTGGTTTGAACAAACGGGTTTGGAAATTGATTTTTGAAGAACTTTAAAAATGAATGCTTTTACTAAAAAATTCTTAACAGTTATCAGTTTTTTTTGTCAATTTGTAAAAAAATATTCATTTTCACTTAATTATTGGTTGGGTACAATATAATATACACATAATGCAACAGGTAGGGTTTTTGAAAAACAAAATGGATCAAACCAAAGATATGGTATTGAGCCGGGTTTTAATTGTGATAATATTTGTGATGTTTCTGGGGATCACATTTTCCATGCTTAGAATTTCTCAAACAGGCTTCAGGATAAATTACGGAATACAGATTTTTCTTGCAATGGTTATGATATTCCTGTATGCTTTCAGGAATAAGCTAGGTACAAAAACAAAAGGCCTGATATTCATTCTTTGCATATACACACTGGCGCTTAGTGGCATGCTGTCGTTTGGGCTTTATGCATTTGGCTGGGCTTACTTTATTCCGGCCACGGCCATTGCCTTCCTCTATTTCAAGCATCGTACAGCATGGCTAATGTCAATCGGGAGCCTCGTTACGATACTTTTAATTGGCTTTTTGTTCAACAGGGGAATCATTCACTTTAAGCCAGAAAAGGAAAGTTTCATGCAATCGCCTGCGCAATGGTTGAACATGATTATCACATTGGTATTGAACGCTGTTGTGATTACTATGTTCTGGAACAACGTTTATGGGTTGCTAACCAATACATTCACACATATCAACTACCAGCAGGAAGACATGAAGAAGCTGAACAACGATTTGATAGAGGCCAGGGATAAAGCGCTGGAATCCGACAGGTTAAAGTCATCTTTCCTGGCAAACATCAGCCACGAGGTACGCACACCACTTAATATCATTATTGGCTACAGCGACATGCTGGCCCAGGCTGAAAGCATCCATGAAAGAAATGAATTCCATCAGGTTGTTAAAACCAACAGCAACATCTTGCTTAAAATGGTAAACGACATTGTCGATTTCTCCAAAATTGAATCAAATACGTTATCATTAAATAAAAGCGAATTTAACTGCAGCGAGGTTTTAGGCCAAGTTCTTAAGGATTTACAATTAAGGTTGCCCGATGGGGTAGAGCTTGAAATAGAAAAAACGGATAAAAAAATCACAGCCGATAAAAACAGGTTTTACCAGATTATTTATAACCTGGTCGACAATTCTTTTAAATTTACGCCTTCGGGGAAAATAAAGATTCAGCTTTATCCGAACAACGAAACGGTTCATTTCAGAATTACCGATTCAGGCATAGGAATATCTCCCGAAGAACAGTC
>JAFGEV010000418.1 GCA_016931385.1 Prolixibacteraceae bacterium | reverse complement strand
ATGATCCTTCAAAAGTGCTTTACCGGACAAGGGACTACCTTTTAACACCCGAGAAAGAATATGAAACCGTTGGATTTGTTGCCAATGTGGTTTTTCCATGTGCCAATCTTTACGATGCTGATACAGGCCGGATAGCCATTTACTATGGCGCTGCCGATACTTACACTGCCATTGCTTTTGCACAGGCAGATGAACTAATTGACTATATTAAAAACAACTCAGAAGTTTTCTAGTCGCTGGTCACTCGTTACTGGTCACTGGTTTTATTGCTTTTGACCAGAAATTTGTAGCCAAAGACTAGAAACTAGAAACAAGTAACCAGAGACTAGAATATGCAATACGGACATTTCGACGATAAAAACAAAGAGTATGTAATTGACCACCCCGACACACCAAAATCGTGGAGCAATTACCTCGGATCAACCGAATACGGTGCAATAATTACCAACAATGCCGGTGGGTACAGCTTTTTTAAATCGGCAGCACAAGGCCGGTTTATGAGGCTTCGGTTTAATTCAATTCCGCTTGATCAGCCCGGGCGATATTTCTACATTCACGACCGCAATAAAAAAGATTACTGGTCGGCATCGTGGCAACCCGTTGGGAAACCACTCAACCAATATAAATCTGTTTGCCGTCACGGAACCGCCTATACAATTATAGAATCGGAATACGATAACATAAAAACAGAAACAAACTACTTTGTACCGCTTGGGAAAAACTTTGAATGCTGGTGGCTGAAAGTGACAAACAACGACAAAGTAAAACGAAGCTTGAGACTTTATTCTTTTGTTGAGTATGCCAACAACTGGTATATGCATCAGGACTTCTGGAACCTGCAATACACGCAATATATTCTTAGAATGAGTGTTGTTGACGGAATTCTCGACCATGGTATTAACGTTTTACTGCCCGACGACACAGGCGATTTCGCGAGCCACGATGGAAACCGGCACACTTTCCTGGGTGTTGTGGGCGCTGATATTTCAGGTTTTGAAACCGACCGTGATGTTTTCCTTGGCGACTACCGGGGATATCACAACCCGCTTGTTGTTGAAAAAGGCGAGTGCTCAAATTCGCTGGCATATGGCGATAATGGTTGCGGTGTAGTTCAAATTGATGTAGAACTTGAACCCGGCGAAACCAAAGAACTTGCCGTAATTATGGGTATTGGGAAAGCAGCAGTTGAAGGTAAAGCCGCTATTGCCGAATTCAGTGCCCCCGGCAAACTTCAAACCGAATTCGATGCCCTGAAAAAAAGCTGGCATGCCAAAATTGAGTGCATGTGGATTGATACCCCCGATGCCGAGTTTAACAGCATGACCAACATGTGGAGCCCCTTTAACAGCCTGATGACCTTTGCCTGGTCAAGGGCTGCCAGCCTGGTATACAGTGGCGAACGCGATGGACTTGGTTACCGCGACACCGTGCAGGATATTTTAGGCGTGCTTCATACAATTCCTGAAGAAGCTGGTAAACGTCTCGAACTTATGATTACGGGACAGGCATCCACCGGAGGAGCCATGCCGGTAGTGAAACCTTTTTCGCACAAGCCGGGTAATGAAAAATCTCCTGATGAAAAAGAATACCGTTCCGATGACTGCATGTGGCTGTTCAATACCATTCCTGCCTACGTAAAAGAAACCGGTGATCTGAATTTTTTCAATAAAATACTGCCTTATGCCGATAAAGGTGAAGCAACTGTTATTGGACATTTGCGCCGGGCAATTGAATTTAACCTTGAGCGTAGCGGCGCCCACGGATTACCATGTGGACTGAGTGCCGACTGGAACGACTGCCTTGAACTCGGGCATGACGGTGAAACAGTTTTCGTTGCCTTTCAACTTAGATATGCCCTGAAAACATACATCGAAATAAACGAAATGTTTGGCAATACCGATGAAGTTGAATGGGCAAAAACGCGTCTTGCAACTCTCGATGAAAACATCGATAAACATTGCTGGGACGGCAACTGGTATGTTCGTGCCTTCCGTTTCGACGGCAGCGTTTTCGGTTCGAAAAACAACGAAGAAGGAAGTTACTGGCTTAACCCGCAAACCTGGTCGGTTATCAGCGGTCATGCCCAGGCTGAAAAAGCCCAAAAGGCAATCCAAACCGTTAGAGATCATCTGGCAACAGAATGTGGCGTCATGGTGTGTGCGCCACCTTACGAAAAAACCGACCACCGAATTGTGAAAGCACCCCTTTTCAACCCGGGGATGAAAGAAAACGCTTCGATCTTTTCGCATACTCAGGGTTGGGCTGTTATTGCAGAAACAATGCTGGGCAATGGCAACCAGGCATTCAAATATTATCGCTCGTTTATGCCCGCAGCCTACAACACCAAAGCCGAAGTGCGTCAGATTGAACCCTATGTAAATTGCCAGTTTACCCACAGTATTTACAGTCCAAGGTTTGGCGCATCGCGTTTGCCCTGGTTAACCGGGGCTGCCACCTGGAGTTACTTTGCAGCAACGCAATACATCATGGGTATACAGCCTGACTATAATGGGCTTTTTATTGACCCCTGTGTTCCTGAAACCTGGAAAAACTTCTCTATGACACGGCGTTTCAGGGGAAAACAATTTTCATTTGAAGTTAAAAATGAAATTAGTGTTCAAAAGGGTGTGAACAAATTGATTGTTAACGGTGAAGAAATTTCAGGCAATTTTATTCCGGTTGAAAAGATGAAAGATCGAAATAAGGTCACCGTAATAATGGGATAATAAACCAGGGATTGTCTCAAAAGGCAGCCTCATTCTATTTTGTTAAGTCCCTGAAAACCGATTCAACACTACTGATTTCTTCCTGCATCGATAGTATTGTCCAGCTGTTTTTAACGGCAGCTTCAAATAGTTTAGGCCTGATATCATCTCCAGGCTTCGATGCAGTAACAAGGAATTCCTTTTCGGGTGTAACTTTTACGTCGGATACAAACGGAAGTGCAGATATTTTTTGATGTTCAATTTCCCCAAGCATTTTTACTTTTACAATTTGTTGAGCCGATTTCGATTGCTTTTTCATTTCAGAAGTTGGCCCGTCAGCTACAATTTTACCTTTACGAATAATGACTACACGGGTACATATAGCTTCAACTTCCTGCAAAATATGGGTAGAAAGGATCACTGTTTTTTTTGTGCTGAGGTTTTTGATAAGCGAACGGATATCGTCGAGCTGGTTTGGATCAAGTCCCGAAGTAGGTTCGTCCAGGATCAGCACTTCCGGATCGTGAATAAGTGCCTGTGCAAGGCCTACGCGTTGTCTGTAACCCTTCGACAGGGTGCCAATGCGCTTTGAGACTTCTGCTATCAAACCCGTAAGCCCGATAATTTCTTCAACCCTTTCCCCTTTATTTTTCAGTTTGTAAATACCTGCAACCATGTTCAGGTATTCGCGCACATACATTTCGTGATACAAAGGATTATTTTCGGGAAGATACCCTATCCTTTTTCTGAAACCTGTATTTTTCAATTCAACAGGCAGTCCGCAAATTGTTGCTCTGCCGCTATCGGGAGGCATGTAACCGGTAAGTATCTTCATAAGGGTTGATTTACCCGCCCCGTTTGCCCCGAGTAAACCAACAATTTCACCTGCTTCAACCGAGAAAGAAACATCGTTTAAAGCCAGCTGGCTTCCATACTTTTTTGTAATGTGGTTAACGGAAATTGACATAAAAATTTATCAAATGATATTTTTCCAAAAATAAAGAAAAAAAGGCCGGTTTCCCGGCCTCCTCATTATTTTAACAGACTTTATACCGTTTCATTACAAACTAAAATTTTCATACCGTGTACGTTGGGGAATTCTCCCCCGCCAGCCAGTTGATTGTTTAAATATTTGTTTTCGTTTCTATTAAAAAATCGCGTTGAGCTTTTATCAGGTTGATCATATTCAACAACATATTTTTTGTCTCAGTTATTATGTTGAAGAACAGAAGGGAATTCCTGGTTGACACTTCATTAGCTTTTATCCTTTTTATTTGACCCTTTTCAATAGCCCTGAGCTTTACAAGCAACTGATCACGTTTTTCGATCAACTCATCTATTGCATACAATTTTTTATCGTTGAGGATATACAAGGTAAAATTGAAAAAGTCGTTTAATTCCGAACCGAATTCCTGTAATTGTTTAATCTGTTCGGGGACAAAAGGTTTATGCATGTTGTCGAAATGAATAAAAACCGGGTTGACCAGGAAATGGACTGAATGTGCCATTTCGCGCAGGTAATCGACCACCTGTACATAAAAATGCCCGGTATCAACCTGGTCCTTCTGTAATTTATTGATGGCTTTAAAAACATTGTCCTTAAGCTTTTTAGCCTTTTCGTTAAATTCCTTATCTTCTTTTAGGGCTGCTTTTAGCTGCTGCCGGTCTGAATTAAAGAAACCTTCAAAGCAAAGCGAATAAGCCTTTGAAGTGGAGATAATGGCTGAAACAGAGTTTTTATTACACTTCTCGATAACTTTAATGGCGTTTGTGCTTTGTTCAAAAATTTCTTCTTTTTCGGAAGCTTTTGCCTTTGTTTTTTTCCTGAAATGTATTTGTGTGCGAATAATGATAATAACAGCCACAATGCAAAGGGCGAAAATGGCAATAAACTTGCCCCACAAAATAATTTTTGCAATAATGAATGAAACTGTAAAAGCGATAAAAGCAGTTAAAAACCATCCGCCTATTACAGCAAAAACGCCTGAAATGCGGTATACCGCCGATTCCCTTCCCCAGGCTTTGTCGGCCAGCGAGGTACCCATGGCTACCATAAAAGTTACATAGGTTGTCGACAGGGGCAATTTTAGCGAAGTACCTATTGATATAAGGATACTTGCAATGATGAGGTTTGAAGCTGCCCTTATTTTATCAAAAGCAGGCCTTTCGGCAGGAGGTATTGAAAGGTCGACAGGGGCTGGTTCGAATTGCCTTGCCAGCATACCAGAAACCCTTGAAGGTGTAATTTTATTGAAAGCTTCGCTCGTTTTTACCGATGCATTAACAATGAATCGTGAAATAGCCGATGAGCCAAAACGCTCCTCTCCTTCTGTTTGGCGTGAAAGGTCAACAGAAGTTTTAACAACACTAAGCGCTTTCCTCGAAAAAATCAATGTGGCAATCATCACAACACCTGCAATCAGCAGCATGTACGTTGGGGTTTTAACAGCCCCCCGCAGCATTTCCATCGAAAGTAAATCGGGTTGCACACCCGATGACACCCAGGCCTTAAACGAAGAAAAACCGGCCAGAGGCACACCAATAAAATTCACCAGGTCGTTGCCGGCAAAGGCCATCGCCAATGCGAAAGTGCCTACAAGTACAATAACCTTTAATATATCGATTTTAAAAAACCATCGTAACAATTGAAGCAAAAAGCTCCAAAAGGCAAAACTGACCAGCAGAATCTGAAACATATTGTCTTTAAGCCATTGTGCATTTTCAGGGGTTATAAACGATGCCCCCTTGGCACCCTTGATAATCATGAAATAGGTTATGGATGCGATTGCCAGCCCCCCATACAATGAGCCAAAATATTTTAAACGCTTGTTGTAACGAAACGAGAACAAAACGCGCGTAAGCCAATGAATAATCGCCCCAACCGAGAAAGCAATCACAACCGAGATAAGTATGCCCGTGATAATAAGCAGGGCTTTTTCCGAATTGATGTATTTTCCCAGTTCCGATGCAGGTTCGCCTGCCATGTTCATTTTGGCGAGTGATACAGAGACTGCTGCCCCCAGCAACTCAAACACGATCGACACTGTTGTTGATGTGGGAAAGCCAAAAGTGTTAAACAGATCGAGAAGGATAACATCGGTGATCATTACTGCAAGAAAAATGATCATGATCTCGGAAAAGACAAATGCTTCAGGGTTAAAAATCCCTTTACGGGCAACTTCCATCATCCCGCTCGAAAAGGTTGAACCAACTAGAACCCCTAATGCTGCGACGCCAAAAATGATCCATTTGGGGGCAGCTTTCGAGCCAATAGCGGAATTTAGAAAATTGACAGCGTCGTTTGCCACGCCAACAATTAAATCTGAAATTGCCAGTGCAAAAAGCACAACAATCAGAATTAAATAAATCTCACTCATTATTTCAGAATTATATGATTGCCTTTACAATTTAACAGGTGCAAAACTAAACGCAATATATATTTTACACTTTGCTACTTTCTTAATAAAACGTTAACTAAAAGTAAATTTTCAACATAACACAGCTAAAAAAATTTCTTATACTTTTGTCGAACGAAACAAGTTGCATGTAGTATTGCATAATTCAGAATAAAAATGAAGAGTTTACGTCCAGGGAATATATCAATCTTTTTCACATTATTGCTCTCCTGTATTATCACGGGCATTTTTTATATTGTGCAAAAATGGGGGCCTGAAACGAACCTTAAATACATATTTTTCTTCATCCTGGTAGCCCTTTTTATTTTTTTCATTACAAGCCTGTTATTGGGTATTTACATTGAAAAAAGGTTAAAACCCATTTTTAAAATTATCAGGGAGGTACCGGTCGAGCAAGTAAAAAAATCGAAGCAAGGGGTCAAAGCCAATGCCTTCAATCTTGATGTTAACATGGAAGTAAGCAAATGGGCCACACACAAGCAAGAGGAAATTAGAAAGCTTAAAGAACTCGAACGCTACAGAAAAGAATTTGTTGGAAACGTTTCACATGAGCTAAAAACCCCGATTTTCAATATCCAGGGATATATTCTTACACTTACCGAAGGCGGTATCGACGACCCACGGATAAACAAACTTTACCTGCAGCGAACTGTAAAAAGTATCGACCGGATGATATCGATTGTTGAAGACCTTGAATCGATTAACAAACTTGAATCAGGGGTTTTGAAGCTGAATAAAGAATCTTTCAATATCGTTAAGCTGGTTGAAGATGTTTTTGAGATTGAACATATGATTGCAAAAGAACGGAAAATTTCGCTCGATTTCAGCACACGCACCGATAAACCTGTTTATGTGTTTGCCGACAAAAAAAGAATAACCGAGATTTTGAACAATCTTGTGGTGAATGCCATAAAATACGGGAAAAAGGGAGGTGAAGTCAAAGTTGGCTTTTTCGACATCGATGACCATATAATTGTTGAAGTAAGAGACAACGGCATTGGTATAGAAAAAGAACAACTGCCACGTATTTTTGAGCGTTTTTACCGTATCGATAAACACCGTTCTCGCGAACAGGGAGGTACCGGCCTGGGGCTGTCAATTGTAAAACATATCATTGAGGCACACGAACAAACCATTAATGTGAAAAGCCAACCCGATATCGGTTCTACTTTCACGTTCACCCTTGAAAAAGGCAAAAACTAAACTGCAAAATATTAAACGCCTGTTTATTGAAGTTTAACTGTTCATTAATTTAAAAATAATTCATTAAGTTTACTTTTGTATCTAAAATCCATAAATAAAGAATTCTTATGAGTGATGAAAAGAAAATACTCCTTGTGGATGATGAGACTGACATTTTAGAGTTTGTAAGCTATAACCTCGAACGTGAAGGATTCAAAGTTTACACAGCCCAAAATGGCAAAGATGCTTTACGCATAGCTGAGAAAAAAAATCCCGACCTGATTATTCTTGATGTGATGATGCCTGAAATGGATGGCATAATAACCTGTGAAGAATTAAGGAAAATACCCAGTCAGAAAAATACAATCATTGCATTTTTAACGGCCAGGGGAGAAGATTACTCGCAAATTGCAGGCTTTGAAGCAGGCGCCGACGATTACATAACAAAACCTATCAGGCCAAAGGTACTGATAAGCAGGGTAAAAGCACTCCTCAAACGAACATCAGCGGTTGAGGAAGAGGTGAAAACTGTAAGCCCGGCCAATACCATCAACATTGGCGGGATTACCATCGACCGTGAACGCTATATGATTTCGGTGGAAGGTAAAGAGCTGATCCTTCCCCGGAAAGAATTTGAGCTTTTATCGTTGTTGGCATCGAAACCAGGTAAGGTTTTTACCCGCGAAGAAATATATGCTTCTGTATGGGGCGAACAGGTTATCGTGGGTGACCGCACCATTGATGTTCATATCCGAAAACTCAGGGAAAAAATAGGCGAGAAGCACATTAAAACACTGAAGGGCATAGGGTACAAATTTGTAGATTAATCATATTTAAACAAATATTTTTAAACGCGATGGCACTTTAACCAGTGTTACAGCGTTTTTTATTTTATTAACACCATACTTTTTTGATATTTTATAAATTTGTATCTCTTTTTAAAATTTAAAGCGATGGAGATAAGAAAACTGTTAACAGTTGCCTTAATTGCATTTTTATGGATGGCTTGCCAAAGTAAAGCCCCAAACGATTATACCTATTATCAACCTTATCAGCGTGACACGCTTAAAGCCCTAAAGCAAATCCCAAAGGAAACTGTTACCGATTCTTCAGCTGTAAGTCAACATATAATCCAAAAAAGCAATTCCCCGGTGAACCTCAACCACAAATATTTCATTGTAATAGCAAGTTATACCATTGAAGAGTTTGGCCTCGAAACCCTCGAAGAGGTTAAAAAAAATGGATTTTCACCTGAACTGTTCATGCTCAACAACGACGGATGGTATAAGCTGGCTGTTGAATCGTACCAGGACATTCATAAGGCCGACAGCGCCCT
>JAFGEV010000417.1 GCA_016931385.1 Prolixibacteraceae bacterium | reverse complement strand
TCGGTGCGTGAATCGGAATAGCTCCATCGGATAGAATTCAGTTCGCCTTGTATTTTATCCTTTGACCAGCCTTCAGTAGTTGTTTCAAGCAATCCATAAGCAAATGCTTTCTTCTTTTCGAAATTGTCTTTTACTGTATTATCATACTCATCTATAATACGCTTTGCTAAGCCAACCGGATCATGCTTGCTGTAAATTGAAACACCCAGGCATTGAACCGTATTCTCCTGATAAGTTGTTATATAATCCAGTTTCAGCATAATATTGCACGAACCGCTTCCAATTATAAAATGTTTATAAGATTCGGTATCGGGTTTGTCGATCATAATTTTGTAATTTATCCATTGACTGCCCGACCAACCGGCAAAAATTTTATATGTAATGACACCTTCCTTTTTTATCGTGTCCAATTCTTCTAACTTACTGTTGATGTAGTATCTTTGAGGCCCTATGTTCGGGAGCTCACCAAGTTGTTTATAATACTTACAAATCAGTTTTTCGGTTGTACATGGGATTATTGAACTCCATATAACCCTGTCGAGCTCTTCGGTTTTATTTTCGAGGTAAAGCGAAAGGTAAGAACAACTTATTGATTGAAGATGCCCCAGGTTTTCGCAGCCAAGTGTACTGCAATTTATAGTGTCGAACCTAGCTTTTTGGTATTGTGAAAATAGTGTGATTGATGATAGAAGAAATGCTAAAACAAGAAAATATTTGATTCTCATAACGATACCCTTTTTACGACTTCTAATTTACTGTAATTTGTTAATATGACAAACTCCGGTCTCAGGTCTTTTGTCATGATCATTTTAAATAAAATAAGTTGTTGAAAAACTGTTCATTACATTTAGTGTAAATCTTTGGGATTGACTTTTTTTTAATTTAACTTATAGGCTTTAAATTGATAACAATATGTCTTCCACTTTTACTCAGTTATATATCCACATTGTATTTTCTGTACATGTCAGAAAAGAACCTGTTGTAAAAAACCGGGAAGCTGAAATTTATCAATTTATATCAAGCCTTATTGAAGAACTTGGTCATAAGTTATTGATCATTAATGGTACTTCTGACCATGTTCATCTGCTGATAAAATTAAATCCTGCCACAGCCATTGCCGACCTGGTTCGGGAAATAAAACGCCAGTCATCGTATTACATAAACCACCACCTGTTGGAAAATCACGGATTTAACTGGAATGAGGGATATAGCGCTTTTTCCAATACCCGCAGTCAGGTCAGTTCCGTGTATAAATTCATTGAAAAACAAAAAGAATATCACCGGCGAAAAAGCTTCAAAGAGGAATATCTCGACATCGACAACCTCAACGAAGCTGATGAGCCCGATGATACCATTTTCAAATACAAATACCAATAAGGTTTTTCAGCGATTAGATCAAAGCCCGGGTAATTCCGGGTTTTGTTCTTTCAATACCTCTTGCTGAAAACAATCATTGCTGAATTCGTTATATTTACCAACAAATTTTTTCAATATGACTTTAGCTGAAATAAACGGATTCTGTAAAAATTCGCTTGTGGGCCATTTAAATATCGAATTTACAAAAGTGACTCCCACAACAATACAGGCAAAAATGCCTGTACATATTCCAACCCAACAGCCAATGGGGTATTTGCACGGGGGAGCTTCCCTTGCGCTGGCCGAAACAGTTGGGAGCGCTGGTTCGTATATCCTTATCGATCCTTCAAAACAAGATGTTTTTGGAATGCAGGTTTCCGGAAATCATATTTCTCCAGTTAAAGAAGGTTATGTTTTGGCCACGGCAACATTGCTTCATAAAGGGAAAAAAACCCATGTTTGGGATGTTGTCATCAGGGACGGTACTGATAAACTAATTTCAGTTGTGCGTGTTACTATTGCAATTGTTGAAAAGTAAAGCAAATGATTTTTTTTGAAGCGCTACAATACTGTATAAATAATAACCTGATATTTGCGGCTTACCGTTTGCCACACAGTGATTCAGTACGCCTAATCGTTCAGAAAAAACCAGCAGCACAAAAAGTTAAAATCACTTCCAGGCTGTTTTTACAGAAAGGGTTTGTCATTTCCCCTTTTATAGAAAATGAATCAAATTATAGTTATTTGATATCCCCCGATTTGAATTACAAAAGCACCGATTATTCTGGTTTTTCCGAACTTGAGAAACTTCCGGCCAACCCTTTTACCAGGGCCGAAACCTCAGAAATGACCATTTCAAGAAAAGCTTTTATAATTCAGGTTGAAGAAATCAAAGAAGCCATTTTGGAGAAGAAATTTCAAAAAGCCGTTATATCCAGGATTAAAACTGTTCAAAAAGAATACAAACATAAATTGACTGAAATTTTCAAACTACTTATTCATTTCTATCCAAATGCTTTTGTTTACTTGTTTAACATTGAAGGCCAGCTATGGATGGGGGCAACTCCTGAACCTCTTCTTTGTTCGCATATCAATGAGTTGGTAACTGTTTCGCTTGCAGGAACCCGGAAGTTTAACCACGAGAACTTAAACCTCCATAACTGGAGCAATAAAGAAAAAGTTGAACAGGAACTTGTCTCGCTTTTTATTGAAAATGCGTTACAAAAATTAAAAATACCTTATCTGCAAAAAGATGGCCCTTATACAAAAAAAGCAGGTAACCTTGTCCACCTTCGCACCGATTTTACTTTTGACTTTCACAAAGTGAACGGTCAACTGGGCAAACTGGTAAAGGAACTCCACCCCACTTCGGCGGTTTGTGGTTTTCCAAAAAAAGCATCCATGGAATTCATCACCAGCATCGAAAAACATAACCGTGGATACTATTCAGGGTTCCTTGGCCCCCTTAACCTCGACGAAAGGTTACAGCTTTTTGTAAACCTCAGGTGCATGCAGGTAATGCCCGATTGTCTTATCCTGCATGTAGGAGCCGGGATTACCGCCGATTCGATCCCTGAAGAAGAGTGGGCCGAAACAGAAATCAAGGCCGAAACACTACTTTCGGTTATTCATAAAGTTTAACAACAATGTGGGTACATACCAGAGAAACACAAGAAAAAATTACACCTCAAAAGGCATTGGACTATTTAAAAGAAGGAAACCTTCGTTTTGTAAATAACCTAAATGCAAACCGTGACTTGCTTAAACAAGTCAACTTAACATCCGATGGGCAGTTTCCCTTTGCAACAATATTAAGTTGCATCGACTCCAGAACTTCTGCTGAATTGATCTTTGACCAGGGATTAGGTGATATTTTCAGTATCAGGATAGCCGGCAATGTATTGAATGAAGATATTTTAGGCAGCATGGAATATGCCTGTAGCGTTGCTAAATCAAAAATCATTGTTGTTTTGGGGCATACAAAGTGCGGGGCAATAATCAGTGCCTGCAATAATTTCAAATTGGGACATTTAACCAATCTTATTAAGAAAATTGAACCTTCAATTGTTGAGGAAAAAACGACTGCCGAAAACAGAAACGGGGGTAATATTGAATTTGTGAACAATGTAAGCAAAATAAATGTCGACCATACAATAGCTCAAATCCGTAAGCAGAGTAAAATTTTATATGATCTTGAACAGCAAGGAATAATTTTGATAATTGGTGCACTTTATGATATTGACATTGGTACGGTAGCCTTTTTTAATGACTAAACACTTCATAAAACTGAAAAGGATCGATTGCTCTAATTCACCGCTGTTTTTAGTAAATTGCCATCGCAATGGCACATCACCTTCAACATATTGCCGACCTCGTTGAAATTTGCCGGCTGAAAGGCATTCATCAGGTAGTTGTTTCGCCCGGTTCGCGAAATGCCCCACTTATTGAGCTTTTTTTTACAAAAAAGGAATTTCAACTGCACAGCATTGTGGATGAACGCTCGGCCGGTTATTACGCCCTGGGTATTGCCCTTGCCACACAAAAACCAGTTATACTTGTTTGCACCTCGGGCACAGCCGTTTTAAACTATGGCCCGGCACTTGCCGAAGCTTATTACCAACGCGTACCTTTAATTGCCATAACTGCCGACCGGCCTGAAGAACTCATCGACCAGCAGGACAACCAAACCATCAGGCAAAAGAATGTTTTTCAGAATTTTGTGAAAGGATCCTTACACCTTGAACAACCCGGTTCCAAAGCAAATAATCCCCTTGAACAACACATGTCAATCGATGAAATCATCAACCTTGCTTCTTTTGGGTTAAAAGGCCCGGTACACGTCAATGTGCCTATTGCCGAACCTTTGTATGTTGAGTTTCCACAGCCATATCCAAAAATTAAAATCTCAGCACCCGAAAAAAAAGAAACAATTATTCCTGAAGAGCTCATCATGGCATGGAAGAATAATCCAAAACGAATGATCGTTTGCGGTGAGTTGTTGCCAGACAATGAATTGAACAGAACCCTTAATTCACTTGCCAATGAAAAGAAAGCTGTTGTTTTGGCCGAAGCCATTTCAAACATTATAGGCAATAAAATCATTTCTGAAATTGATCGGGTAGTAATTGATGTAGCATCAAAAAATGGTGAATTTGAGCCAGGGATTCTAATTACGTTTGGTGGGCCGGTTGTCTCAAAACGGTTGAAAAAATGGCTTCAAAAGCAAAAAGGAATTGTTCATTTCAGAATTGCTGAAGAAGAAGATAACATTGATACCTACCAAAACCTGACCGGATTTGTTGAAGGTAACCCGGCAATCATTTTTAAACAATTATCTGAAATTGATACCGTATCAGGAAATTATGCTGAAACCTGGCAAAATGTATATTTCCGGAATACAACCATTCATAATAAAATAATACAACAACTGCCCTACTCCGACTTAAAAGTTTTTGAAACGATCTTTAAACTTTCACCTGAAAATTGCATCCTGCATCTTGGCAACAGCAGCCCGGTTCGCTACGCCCAGCTATTCAACCTGTCGAAGTTTGACCAGGTAAATGCAAACCGCGGCGTTTCGGGTATCGATGGTTGCCTGTCGACAGCGGCAGGTTTTGCATCGCAATCGGACAAAACGAACCTTGTAATACTGGGCGACCTGAGTTTCCTGTATGATTCAAACGCTTTATGGAACAGCAAACTGCCCCCAAACCTGAAGATAGTGGTCATAAACAATGGCGGAGGCGGTATCTTCCGCATGATTCCAGGCCCAAAAAAGTTGGGAGCTTTTCAAGAGTTCATCGAAGCTGGTCATCATGTGGATATTGAAAAACTTGTGGATGCTTTTAGTATTGAATATTTTGAGGTAAAAAGCGAAAACGAATTAGAAAATTCTTTTCAACGTTTTATGGAATCAAAAAACCGCACATCTTTGTTAGAGATTAAGACTCCGAAAGCTGACAATGCAGAAGCTTACAATAAATATATTAAACAGATAAATAACCTTTGAGTTCTTTGTGTTATCCTCCGTGTTCTTCGTGGTTTAGTTAATATTACCACAAAGGGCACAAAGTACTTCGCAAAGTCTCGCAAAGAATAAAAGTATGTCAAATCGAAACTGGGAAACCATAAAACAATACGAAGACATTTTCTTCGATTATTTCGACGGGATTGGAAAAATCACCATCAACCGTGAAAACGTAAGGAACGCATTTCGCCCTACAACAGTGAATAATATGAGCGATGCACTGAATATTTGCCGTGAAGACCATCGCATAAACGTGGTAGTTATAACCGGCGCCGGCGACAAAGCCTTTTGTTCGGGTGGCGATCAAAATGTGAAAGGTACCGGGGGTTATATTGATGAAAACGGCATTCCGCGCCTGAATATTCTCGAAGTACAAAAACAAATCCGCAGCATGCCCAAGCCGGTTATTGCCATGGTAAACGGATATGCCATCGGCGGAGGCCACGTGTTGCACGTGGTTTGCGACATTAGTATTGCCAGCGAAAACGCCATTTTCGGGCAAACCGGCCCCAAGGTAGGAAGCTTTGATGCAGGTCTGGGATCATCGTACCTTGCAAGTGTTGTAGGGCAAAAGAAAGCCCGTGAGATTTGGTTTATGTGCCGCCAATATTCTGCACAGGAAGCTCTCGAAATGGGCCTGGTCAACAAGGTTGTCCCACTCAATCAGCTCGAAGATGAAGTGGTTGCCTGGGCGCAAAAAATGCAGGAACACAGTCCGCTGGCTTTACGAATGTTAAAGTTGGGCATGAATGCCGACCTTGACGGGCAGGTTGGCCTTCAGGAATTTGCCGGGAATGCTACCCTGCTTTATTACTTAACTGAAGAAGCCCAGGAAGGTAAACATGCCTTTCTCGAAAAAAGGAAGCCAGATTTCAAAAAGTACCCTAAATTTCCTTGATATCAACACAATTATTGACTTACATTTTTGTTAGTTACATTTTTGTTAGTTACATTTTTGTTAGTTATCTTTGAAGCAAAAAAAGTAGAAATGGATACTCCATTTGTTTTTGGGAAATTAGCCATAGAGCAAAACTTTACTAACCGCGAACAAGAACGGCTAAGGTTAACAGGGAATTTTACTTCGTTAATTAATACTATTCTCATATCGCCACGACGTTGGGGAAAATCATCGCTTGTAAAAAAAGCAGCCGAAGAGATAATTGCAAAAAACAAAGAGGTCCGTTTTTGCTTTATGGATGGATTTAACATTCGATCTGAAGAAGATTTTTACAGGTCGTTAGCTATCGAAGTTCTAAAAGCATCAGCATCGAAGATGGATGCAATTATCGAAAATGCAAAAACGTTCATGGGTAAATTCTTGCCCATTTTATCGTTTAGCCCCGATAATCAAAGTGACATTTCTTTGCAACTTAACTGGAAAGAGGTAAGAAAAGACCCTGATGATATCCTGAACATGGCAGAAAAGATTGCTTCAGACAAGGGCTGGAAGTTTATACTATGCATCGATGAATTTCAGAATATATCTACTTTTGAAAACCCGCTCGCATTTCAAAAAAAGCTACGGTCTAATTGGCAAAAGCATCAAAACACCGCCTATTGTTTATATGGAAGTAAAAGGCACATGTTAATGGATGTATTCACAAACCCTTCAATGCCTTTTTACAAGTTTGGCGACCTTTTCTTTCTTGAAAAAATCAAAAAGGAAAGCTGGAAATCCTTTATTGTGAAAAGGTTTGCCGAGACAAACAAACATATTGGTGAATTACATGCAGCATTAATTGCTGATTTAGCCGAGTGCCATCCTTATTACGTACAACAACTTGCCCAACAAAGCTGGCTAAGAACATTGTCTGAATGCAATGAAAATATTATTCGCGAAGCACATCAGGGAATTGTTAATCAGTTAAGTTTGCTTTTTCAATCGAAAACAGAAGAACTAACCAATTCTCAAATCAATTTTTTGAAAGCATTGATCAATGGCGTTGAACAATTTAGCTCAAAAGAAACTTTAGAGGACTATCAGATTGGAAGTTCTGCAAATGTAGTTCGCGTTAAAAAAGCCCTTGAAAATAAGGAAATCATTGATATACAAGCCGGAAAAATTTCTTTAATGGATCCGATGTACAAACATTGGTTAAAGAAAGATTACTTTAAAATAAAAACCTTTTGAAGACAAATATCAAAATATGGCTCCAGGCCTTTCGCCTGCGCACACTTCCCCTGGCCCTGTCGAATGCTGTAATGGGAAGTTTTCTCGCACTTGCCGATGGCGCTTTTAAATGGCCGGTATTTATTCTTTCGGTTTTGACCATTACATTGCTCCAAATACTTTCGAACCTGGCCAATGATTATGGCGATGCAGTTTCGGGGAAGGATACTGATCAACGATTGGGTCCTCAACGGGTAACTGCAACCGGAATGGTTTCAAAAATTGAAATAAAACGAATGATCATCCTGATTGCATGCTTATCTGTAATATCAGGAAGTTTTCTTGTATTATCAGGTTTAAAAAACAGCGGTTGGAAAGCAATAGTATTTTTCTTTGCACTTGGAGCTACTGCCATTGTTGCAGCAATTAAATACACAATGGGCAAAAAACCTTATGGATACAAGGGATTCGGGGACATATTTGTTTTCATATTTTTTGGATTGATAGGCGTAATCGGCACATATTATCTTCATACAAACTGGTTTGAAGTTTCGTTGATATACCCTGCTGCCTCCATTGGGCTTTTAAGCACAGGTGTTTTAAATATCAACAACTTGCGTGATATTGAAACTGATAAAGAAACGGGGAAGCAGACACTGGCAGTTAAGCACGGGGCAAAATTTGCAAAAACGTACCACCTGGTGTTAATCATTACAGCAATAATATTTGCCTTTGCATACACCATTTCTGAATATTATTCATTATGGCAATGGCTGTTTTTGCTTACCATACCTTTGTTTGTCAGGAACATTATCAGGATTTTTAAATATCCTACTGCTGAAAATCTTAACCTTGAACTTAAAAACCTTTCGTTGATTACTTTCATTTTTGCATTGGTTTTTGGATTAGGCTTAGTGCTATGAATAACATACATGTAACAAATAGAATGCATGCGCTCATATCAAGAAACAACATAAATAGAAAGCCACCGATAAAGTATTTTAAAACATTAAATATGGCTTAAAACAGGAAAATACTTTTCTCCGTTTTTTATCCTCGCCATAGTATTCTCGAAATCATCAAAAAACTGATTCTTAAGAATTCCGGCAACAAAGCCATGGTTCTTCATATCGGAATGAATGCTGCTGTCGTCTGACATAGTTACCCCTACAAATTTGATATCATGACCGATAGTGATTGCCATATCGGCAGCAATTAATCCGCTAATTCCCGGAAGTATCATATCCATTAATACAATGTCGGGTTGCTCAATCTTAAGAATTTTCAGAAACCCTTTTGCATCATTTGCTTCACCAACCACTTCAATGTCGTTGCGTTTCAGAAATAAAAATTTCATTGCGTCAATAAACGACTGATTATCGTCAACGATAATGATTTTATATTTCTCCTTTTGCATATTCCGACAAACTAACGGGATCAAAAATATCCTATCGTCAGCAAATGATAACAAGGGAATTTTGGCAAAAAGTATAAGGGAAACTACCCGTTTTCAAACAAGGGGAAACCCTTAACAAGGTTTAATTTATTGAAACCTTTAGCGAAACAAAAGAAGAAACTTACAGTTGAATAAGTTGATTTTTAATAGCAAATAATACCAGTGCCAGGGAATTTTGTGTTCCTGTTTTCTGCATCAGGCGTGCTTTGTGGCCTTCGACAGTTTTAGGGCTGATAAACAATTTATCGGCTATTTCCTGATTAGATGAAGCCTTACAAAGGAGCCCAAGAACATCGTATTCGCGCGGTGAAATTTCTAGTTTTTTCAAAAGTTCAATCCCAACAGGCGAAACCTCTTTTTTCAGGATAATACTCATTAGTAATTCCTGTGAAAAATAATTATTGCCCTTCGATACTTCACGAATGGCTTTTTTAAGTTCTTCAGGACCTGAATCCTTAACAATGAAACCTTTTGCCCCAAGCTCTATCATTTTTAAATAATGCCCATGGTCTCCATGCATCGACAAAACAAGAAAATTTAAGCCGGGCTTTATTTCAAGGCCTTTTTTTATTGCATCAAAACCGTTCATTTCAGGCATGTCAATATCCATCAAAACAACATCTGCATCCTTTTTGTCTATCATTTCAAGAAATTCGAGCCCATTTTTTGCCTCCCCTGTTATTTCAATGTCAGAAGATTTTCCAAGGGCAAACTTTACCCCTTCACGAAAAAGCCTGTGATCATCAACAATGAAAACTTTGATCAGATTCATGATATAATTCTTTATGTGATGTTAAGATAAGCATTCATTTTGAATCCTTTACCCGGCGAAGTAAAAATCGTTATTTCACCTCCAAAATTCTCTATTCTACTCTTGAGGTTAAACAAGCCAATTCCTTTTTTTTGTTCAATTATTTTATCATAATCGAAACCAATGCCATCGTCATTGTATTGCAGCGAAATTATAAGGTTGTTTTTATTGAGAGAGATTTCGATATTATGGGCATTAGCATATTTTAATGTATTATTTATCAGCTCGGTAATAATTCTGAAAATTGATATTTCAATCTCTTGACTAACACGGCCTTTAAAATTTGACCGAAAGTTCACTGTAATCTTTTGTGAAAATTTTACTTTGTCGATAAACGATTCAATTGCCTTGTTTAGTCCCATGTTTTCGAGTACATATGGGCTAAGATTGTTCGAAATTTCCTTTACCGTTTTTATTGAGTCGGTTAATGTACTGTTTATTCTTTTTTTAGTTTCTTCATCGCCAGGATTTGAATAAAACATTTCGAGATAAATTTTCAAGGTTGACAGCAAGGGGCCCAAACCATCGTGTAATTCTTTTGAAAACCGTGACCGTTCTCTTTCTTCAGCAGCAACAGATATTAAGAAATTTGCCTTCTCTAAGTTTATCCGTTCTGTTAAATCCCTGATCATAAAAAGAAAGGCCTTTTCTCCATTATAACGAATTAAACTGGTTGAACAATCGATATAACGGGTTTTCCCGTGCAAAGCCTCAAATTTTAAATCAAACCTTGTTGGCACCTGTTCAGGTTCATTGAAAAAATTTTTGTAATCCTTCCTTATTTTTCTTGGAAGAAAGTGCATAACATCTTTTTCAAAAATTTGCTTTTCGTTTAAACCTGTCAAATTTTTAAGCTCATCGTTAAAATCAAGTATTCGTTTATTTAAATCAACAATTAATATGGCATCGGAACTCTGCTCAAAAATGTTCCTGAAATTTTTTTCGCTGTTAATTACCTGTAATTCCGAATTTCGTCGTGCTTCAATTTCATTCCTAAGCTGTATGGTTGTTTTTTCCAGATTTATTTTTTCTTTTTCAAGAGTAAATATTGTATGAATAAGCCGTTTGTGAATATATTGTAATCC
>JAFGEV010000416.1 GCA_016931385.1 Prolixibacteraceae bacterium | reverse complement strand
GCCCAGTCGTTTGGGGCAATGTATAAAGGCCTCAAATCATGTTCATTAACTGAAATTGCTGTTACAAGTTTTTTCCCTGCCAAACCCCTTGGATGTTATGGCGATGGCGGGGCAGTTTTCACAAAGGATGAGAGCCTTGTAAAAAAGGTTAAATTGCTTCGTTCGCATGGGCAGGTTGATCGCTACCAGCACCAGATCATCGGTATAAACGGGAGGATGGATACCCTGCAGGCTGCCATATTAAGAGTAAAGCTGAAACATTTCGAAGCTGAATTACAAACCCGGCAATTAGCTGCCAATTTGTATTCAAAACTTCTTGAGGGTTATGTTTTTCTTCCTGAAATGAGGGATTATAACATCAGCTCGTGGGCTCAATATACAATTGGTGTGCAAAACAGAAATTTATTGCGTTCAAAATTGCAGGAAGCTGGCATTCCAACATCGGTACATTACCCTTCACCATTGCCACGGCAAAGGGCGTTTTCCGATCTGCCTTCGTACGATGAAAAATTTGAAGTCTCAGAATTACTGTCGGAAACCGTGCTTTCGTTACCCATGCATGGATTGATTACGAAAGAGGAAGTTGAGGAAGTAGCGAATGCGATAATAAGTATCACTGCAAATCAAATTAATTAAAATTTTATCATATCTCTCATAAGGTAAAACAAAGATTATGATTTATGAAAATCGAGAAACAGTTTGATGACATATTATTAATGATTACTGCAGCTAAAGAAAGAGCTGTACTTGCAGTCAATATAGAATTAATTGAATTGTATTGGAATATTGGAAAATATATTAGTCATCGAATTAGTAATTCAGAATGGGGAGAAAGTATTGTACAAAATTTGTCAGATTATATTTTCAAAAACATTCCGGATGTAAAAGGTTTTTCATCTCAAAATTTATGGAGGATGAAACAATTTTTTGAAACATATTATGGAAATAAAAAACTCTCATCAATGGTGAGAGAATTAAGTTGGACTAATAATCTGATTATTTTATCAAAGTCAACTTCTGAACAGGAAAGGGAATTTTATATTCAGTTAGCTATCAACGAAAGATATAGTTCACGAGAACTTGAACGACAGATTGATAGTGCGGTTTTTGAGAGAATCATGCTATCAGAAGGAAAAGTCTCAGCAGTGCTGAGAGAAATTCATCCAAAATCGATTGAAGCATTTAGGGATAATTATGTACTCGATTTTTTGTCATTACCAAAAATTCATTCAGAAACAGACCTACGGAAAAATATTGTAAAGCATTTAAAAGAATTTATTCTTGAATTTGGAAAAGATTTTGCATTTGTTGGAGAAGAATACAGGTTGTCTGTAGGTAAAAAAGATTTTTATATCGATTTATTATTTTTCCATCGCGATTTGCAGTGCCTTGTTGCTATTGATTTAAAAATTACAGATTTTAAACCTGAATATATTGGAAAAATGGAGTTCTACCTTGAAGCTTTAGACAACGATATAAAAAAAGAACATGAAAAGCCGAGTGTGGGAATTATTCTTTGTAAGAACAAGGATACGAAAGTTGTTGAATATGCTTTAAATAGAACAATGTCACCAACAATGATATCAAAATATGAAACAGAATTAATAGGTAAACATGTTTTAGAGAAAAAGCTTGATGAATTTTTCCGATTAGAGGAGGAAAATAAAAAATAATTCAATGAAAGAACCATTCATACACGAAACAGCCTGCATTGATCAAGGCGCTGAAATTGGCGAAGGAACAAAAATATGGCACTTTTGCCATGTGATGTCCGGGGCTAAAATCGGAAAGGATTGCATTCTTGGCCAGAATGTTTTTATTGGCGGGAAAGCCTGTATTGGTAACCGTGTGAAAATCCAGAACAACGTGAGTGTTTACGATTCGGTTGAACTGGGCGACGACGTTTTCTGTGGCCCCAGTTGCGTGTTCACCAACGTGAAAAATCCCCGTTCGGAAATAGAGCGGAAGTCCGAATTTTTACCTACAATAGTTAAAAAAGGCGTTACCATTGGCGCTAATGCAACCATCCTTTGCGGTATTACCCTTGGAGAGTATTCATTTATCGGGGCCGGGGCCTTAGTTTCAACGGGTGTTAAACCTTATGCATTAATGACAGGTGTGCCGGCCAGGCAAACTGGCTGGGTAAGCCGGAGCGGTATTAAACTTGGTGATGATTTAATATGCCCCGAAACGGGCGAAAGGTACATGATTGAAGACGAACAATTAAAACCACTTTCGGATGAATTATAAGGAAGATATCTTACAAAAAGCTGCACAAAAAAAGGTATATGTTGGCATAATAGGCATTGGTTATGTGGGTTTGCCGCTGGCTGTTGCATTTGCACGTGAGGGTTTAAGGGTTGTGGGTTTTGACAATTCTTCCGAAAGGATTTCACAGGTCAATTCAGGTAGAAATTATATTTTTGATATCGATGACGATGCTTTCTCAGAGGCAGTTAAGTCGAAAAGTTTATGTGCAACTAATAATTTCGAAGAACTGAAAAAGTGTGATGCCATTATCATTTGCGTACCTACACCGCTCGACCGTTTTAAAAAGCCTGATACTTCATACATTGAAAATGCATGTCGCGAAATTGCCCGGAACATGAAACCCGGAACGTTTATTAGCCTCGAAAGCACTACATACCCAACTACCACCGAGGAAATAATACTTCCAATTTTGGAAAACGAATCGGGTTTAAAACATGGCGAAGATTTCTGGCTGGCATTTTCCCCTGAGCGAGTCGATCCGGGGAATAAGCTGTATAATACAAAAAATACCCCTAAAATACTTGGTGCATTAACGGCAGAGGGTCTTGAAATCGGGAAATCTATTTATGGCCTGGCAATCGAAAGCATTCATCCTGTGAGTTCACCACGTGTTGCCGAAATGGTAAAAATCCTGGAAAACACATATCGTCTGGTAAATATCAGCCTTATTAACGAATTGGCTTTGCTTTGCGGGAAAATGGATATCGATATATGGGAGGTGATTGATGCTGCAGCTACAAAACCTTTCGGCTTTCAGCCGTTTTTCCCCGGTCCCGGAATCGGGGGCCATTGTATCCCGCTCGATCCGTTTTACCTCGAACACATTGCAAAAAAGTACAACTTCGACCTGAGCATGATCCATACCGCCGGCCACATCGATATGATGATGCCCCACCGGATGACTATAAAAATCAACTCGGCATTGAACCGTATTAAAAAGTCGGTTAATGGGAGTAAAATCTTGTTCCTTGGGGTTGCTTACAAACCCAATATTGATGATGCCCGTGAGTCGCCAGCTTTGAAAATAATTGACGAAATAACGGCCAAAGGAGGGAAGGTTACGTATCACGATCCGTTTATCCCTGAAATAACTTGCCCGAATGGAATAAAATTTTGTTCTGTTGAATTGGATGAAAAAATACTCATCGATTCCGATTGTGTGGTGGTTACTACAAACCACGATGTTTTTGACGCAAATTACATTCTTGAGAATTCAAACCTGATTGTTGATTTGAGAAATATGTTCAAAGAAAAATCAGCTAAAGTTTATAAGTTATAAAAGCCTCCCCCTGCCCCTCCTAAGGAGGGGAGAAGGAATGGTTCAATAGAAAAATATTAAAATATCCTGAAGAATTTTGAATTGGAATAATATTACAGAACTTTGCGCTTCCCGCCTTTGCGGTGAATTATAGTTACGTATTATTATTTACTTTAGCGTCTTTGCGGTTGATTGTTATTACATATTAAATTATACCTTAGCGCCTCAGCGTCTTTGCGGTGAATACTTATTATGAAGAATTTTGCATTAATAGGGGCTGCCGGCTTTGTAGCCGAACGGCATTTAAAAGCGATAAAAGAAACCGGTAACCAGGTTGTTGTTGCATCCGACAAATTCGATGTGATGGGGCGAATGGACAGTTATTTCCCCAACGCAGAGTTTTTTACAGAATTCAGTCATTTTTCGGAGTACATTTTGGAGACTCAAAAATCGAACAATCCGATTGAGTATTGCAGCATCTGTTCTCCAAACCACCTTCACAGGAAGCACATCGTATTTTCACTTACAAATTCGATGGATGCCATTTGTGAAAAACCGCTTGTAATTTACCCCGAAGAAGTTGAAAAACTGGCCATTGTCGAGAAATCATCCGGAAAAAATATCTATACTATTCTTCAATTAAGGCACCATCCTGCAATAATTTCATTAAAAGAGAAAATTGATGCTCAACCTCAGGTGAAGAAGTATGATATCGATTTAACCTACATCACTTCAAGGGGTAAATGGTATTTTAAAAGTTGGAAAGGCGATGTGACCAAATCGGGCGGGGTTGTTGCCAACATTGGCATTCATTTTTTCGATATGCTTATGTGGATTTTCGGAAGAGTTCATAAAAGTATGGTACACCTTTATGCGCCTCATAAGGCTTCTGGTTTCTTAGAACTTGAAAAGGCCCGTGTGCGATGGTACCTAAGCCTCGACTTTAACGATATTCCTGAACATGCCAAAAGGGAACGATCACGAACATATCGCAGTATAATCATCAATGACGAGGAAATTGAATTTAGCGAGGGGTTTACAAATTTGCATACCTTAAGCTACTCGAACATACTGGCCGGAAGTGGTTTTGGCCTCAGCGAAGCTGCCCCTGGCATTCATTTAACTGACCAGATCAGGAATTCGGCTGTTATTCTTCACTCTCCTGACCGGCATCCTTTTCTGAAGCTTTAGCCTGGTTTGCCGGAATCAGCTTGTATAGCTTTTCATAAAACTTTTTATACCCTGCCGAAAAATCTTTCCTCAGTTTTTGATAGTGTTTTTTCACCAGTTTTGGATTATCCTTTCCATCGGGATTGTTTGCCCGATCGACCATTTCATTGTGAAAAAATGCAATTTCATTGATAACCTTCATTGCTTTTTGTTTGCCTTTTTGATCAATCATTTCAGCAACTTCAAGCGAATCGGCAATCATTTGTTCGCAGAGGTAACGTATTTCTTTTTTCAGGTTTTTAATTGTTGCCATAAGTTATTTTTTTAACCGTTAAGGCGCTAAGGTTGTTCTTTATGAACCGCTAAGGCGCCAAGACGCTAAGCTAATATTTTCCTTTGCGACTCTGCGTCTTTGCGGTTAAAATTTTTTTCCTTTGCGTCTTTTTGCTTCTTTAGTCAATTTAACACTTTTTTATAACAAAGAAATTATATTTGCCCCAGGTTAATTATTTGCTTTTTTCCTTGTTTTCTTCATCAGAAGATACTGTTTTAGGTTCAACCTTACTCATATCAATTTCCCAGGGTTCTTTAATTTCCCAGTTCGACTTAACCTGGATTTCCTTAGGGAAATAATATACCCGTTCGGGTTGCTCCCCTTTTTCAAAATCACCCGTGTCCCATTTGCCGTTCTTATTCCGGTCGATGATAAGCTTCACGATGTATTTTTCAGGGGCAAGATAGTCAAAAACAACATTCTTATCTTCAGGGTTTACAATTTTCATGGCAACCGGGTCTTCCTTTTTATTGTTTTTTAAAAGCCATGCAATCATACTCTCGTTAATACCCTTCAACTCGAGTATAACCGTACCATAATAATCAGCTGGCCGTGTTCTGAATTCTTCTTCAACGGCCAAATTATGAAAGCCGGTAAGTGTTTTAATGGAAGCTGAATCAACAGTAAGCCTGTAACCAGAATCCCCTTCTGGTTTATATTTCAGAACGATCTTTCTTTTTTCGCCGGGTTCAAATACAACATTGAACGGTATTTCTTCATAAGTTGAATCGGTTATGGCTTTTTGGAGGGTAATTGCTTTATGGTTGAATTCGGCCAGGGGCGAAAGCGATTCAAGCACAATATCTTTGTTCAGTTCAAAATTCTTTTTTGAAATATTTGTTTTAAAGGTGAAGAAATTTTCTATTGTTTCCGAAGTATCTTTTTTAGCAGTGTTTTTTTTGTTTTCTTTCCTGTACACTAAACTTATGGTATCCGTTATTGGCACCAATTGTTTTAGCGAATCGTTTGCCAGGTATGATAGAGCCAGGTTAAGGGTATCGATTGTTGTGGCAATTGAGTCGGTTATCCATATCAAAACGCTATCGCGATTCATGCTAAATTCGGTATAAAAAGGGATTATTATTTCACCGGGCACCAGTTGCAAAGGGAATTCTGCAACATCGGGGGGCAGTACTTTAACCTTGAAAGAATCGGTGAGGGCTTCGTTAAATATTAAAATACTATGGTCTTTTTCAGCCCTTTCCCATGAAACAAGATACTGGTCGTACAATTCTTCCTGAAAAAGGACAATGTATTGGTCTTCGGGCAAAAACTCATTGTAGCCTTCCGAAATCAGCGTGTCGTTCCCGTTTATCAAGGTATCAACCTTACTGATGAATTTTACTTCGGGCAATAATGAGGAATCGGAAAAGGCTATTTTTTCAGTTTTTTTTGAGTAAAATAAATTCCGGTCTTCATCGCTTAGGGCAAAGAGCCTGAAATTAATTGAAGGGAGGTTATTAAACAGGAAAAAGCCCTCGGCGTTTGTTTTGGCAATAAAATCGGGGCGGGTTGTGGTAAACGAAGTATCGGTGTATTGTGCATAAAGCGAAACCAGCACCTCCGGCTGGGGGGCTAAACTGAAGGCATCAAGTATATATCCACTTATTTGCAAGGTGTCAATCAAATCGGAAGTTGAAAAAATAAGCCTCAGGCTTTCAATTTTATTTCCTTCGTTATAGTCTTTGACTGCATCCTGAAAATCGAACGAATAAGTCCTGTTCGGTAGGAAGTCTTCCTTGATTTTTACTATAACCGATTTGCCCCTGACCGAAACATCAGGTTTTTCATCCAGAGGGGGAGAGATAACAAGTTTATCATTTAAATTATCGGCAGCAATGTATTCATCAAAAGTAATTTCGAAGTTTTTTCCTGTAAAATTTGTTTCATAAAATGCAGGTAAGCTCGATAAAATGACAGGAGGTATCGAATCGCTCGGCCCACCTGAGGGTCCTTGTCCCTGGTTGGCACATGAGTTCGACATGATAACAAGAGCCGTAAATAAGCCAGCAAGAATTAAATACAGGCCAATTTCGGAAACGATTTTTTTGACGGAAATTTTCACGTTACTTCCCATTTAATTTAGATAGAAATCATCGTAAAGGATATTCTGATCTTGATTTGTATCCGGCATTTCATCACAGTTAAGGTTTATATTGAAATTCTCAGGTTTATCGAACTCAAAATCTTCACGGTAATTTAAAGAACTGTCTGCAAAAACCTTTTTAAAGAAACGGCCAAATACAGGTAGCGCCATGTTGGTACCCTGGCCACGTGTAAGGTCTTCAAAATGTATGCTGCGGTAATTGGCACCAGTCCATACTCCGGCAACCAGGTCGGGAGTAAATCCTACGAACCAGCCATCGCTTTGGTTTTGGGTAGTACCTGTTTTTCCCGCAAAGGGTGCAGTGTGTCCACCATAGTCCTTGTAAACATCATAATTAAGCCTTAGCCTTTTCCCCGATCCTTCGCGCACAACATTTTGTAATAAGTTAATCATCAGGTATGCAGTGTTCTCATCCAGTGCATCGTGCCTGTCGGGTTTAAACGTCGAAAGTACATTGCCGTTCTTATCTTCAATGCGCGTAACAACAACAGGTGTGGTATAAACCCCTTTATTGGCATAAACGCTGTAAGCGGCAATCATCTCGTAAAGGGTGATTTCTGCCGTTCCCAAAAACATTGAAGGAACGGCCGGCACTACACTGTAAACACCCATTCGTTGCATCACCTCTCTCATTGCTTCGGGTGTAAATTGTTTCATGACCCATGCCGAAACCTGGTTGACCGAATTGGCAAGCCCCCAGCGAAGGCTTACCATTTGTCCGTCGTAATCAGTCGAACTCGAGTTTTTGGCTGTCCATGTGGTACCGTCGTCAAGTATGAAAGTTTGTTCAACATTCGGCACCAGTTTACATGGCGACATGCCATTTTGCATAGCCAGTGTATATAAAAAGGGTTTGCAGGTTGAACCTACCTGGCGTTTGTATGTTGATGACCGCACCATGTCGATTTCGGTAAACCCGTAAGCCGACCCGCCAACCCAGGCTTTAACTTCCCCCGATACGGGGTTCATTGCCATAAACGACGAACTCAGGTTTTTTAAATAGTATTTTATCGAATCGAGGGGTGACATGATTGTATCAATGTAACCATCCCAGGTATATATTTTTAAGGTGTCGGGTTTTTCAAATTCTTTTAGAACCTGTTTGGTATTCAATCCTTTTGACCGATATGCCTGATATCGTTCACTGCGCATGATTTCACTGAGAAGAACCTGGTTGGCTTGTTCTTTATTCAGGTCATTCGAGAATGGTGAATTCGTAAATTTTTTTACATGGGCATCGAATTGAGGTTGCAATAACTTTAAGTGTGTTTCTACAGCATCTTCAGCATATTCCTGCAACCGGTAATCGATGGTTGTATAAATTTTTAAACCGTCTTTATAAAGGTCGAATGGCTCACCGTCGGGTTTAAGGTTTTTGTTGCACCAACCATAAAGCGGATCACTGTACCAGGCAGTTGAGTCTTCGATGTATTTTTGGAGAGAACGTTCGCTGTTGCCATATTTTGAAAGCTCAGGTTTGGATGCAATCATTGACCGTTCAAGGTATTTTCTGAAATATGGGGCAATGCCTTTTTTTAGGCCGCTACGCTGAAAATCGATGTTTAAAGGTTTTACTTTTATCGTGTCGAACTGTGCACGGTTAATATACCTGTTTTTAAGCATTTGTTTCAATACAATGTTTCGCCGTTGCATGGCGCGATCCTCAAAACGGGTAGGGTTATACAGGTAAGGGCTTTTTAACATGCCAACCAGGAGGGCAGCTTGTTCTAGCGAAAGTGAATCGGGTGTGGTGTTGAAATAGGTTTTTGCAGCAACTTCAATTCCGAAAGCCCCGTAAATGAATTCAAATTTATTCAGGTACATTGTGATAATTTCTTCCTTCGTGTAGCTTTTTTCGAGCTTAACGGCAATGACCCATTCCCTGAACTTTCGTATTACCAGCCGAAGACCGGAATTACTTTCACGGGGGAAAAGTAATTTTGCAAGTTGCTGGGATATTGTGCTACCCCCGCCCGAACTTGAATTGCCTGTAATTATTCCTTTAATTGCCCTGAAAAACCCTCGTAAATCAATCCCTGAATGTTTAAAGAAGCGTTCATCCTCGGTCGCTACCAGGGCGTTTATCAGGTTTGGACTTAAATCGTCGTAACCAACAATGGTGCGGTTTTCTTGTTTGTAATATTTCCCCAGCAGTTGGTTGTCGCATGTAATAATTTCTGATGCAACAAGGCTTTTGGGATTTTCGAGTTCTTCAAACGACGGCATAAAACCAAGTTTGCCGGCTGCAATTAACCAAAAAAAGATAATCGTGAAAATTACAATACAACCGGCCATTATCCATAAAGCCTTCACATATTTTCGAAAATTCTTTTTTTCAGCTCCCATTTCGATCAGAATTTTTACAAAGATAACGATTTATTCAGGTTGTCAATTTTTGAAAACCTTGTATGAAAAGGTTTAATAGTTACCTTATCCGTTGGTTTTTGAACTGAAAATCTACTATAATATTGTATCATTTTATTAAAGAAATTTCATTTTAAATAAAAATGAGTTTGTTAAAAATTTTGATCTTAGCAATCGATTTTCTTTAATTTGCATTTTATTTTTTACCGGGAAATTAATTTTGCACTGTTTTTTAACGTATTACAGTTTTATCAGGCAAAACCCCGATTAAAATTTGTTTTTTGAATTTAGAGATACTTTAAATATGGTAGAAAATTTAGTAATTGTTGAGTCGCCCGCTAAAGCAAAAACGATTGAAAAATTTTTGGGAAAAGAATTTCAGGTTAAATCAAGCTTTGGTCATATAAGGGATTTAAACAAAAAAGAATTTGGTGTTGACATCAAAAACGATTTTAAGCCCGACTATATAATATCTGATGATAAAAAGGCAGTTGTAAAGGAGCTTAAGTCGCTTGCCAAAGAAGCGAAAACAGTTTGGCTGGCATCTGATGAAGACCGCGAAGGAGAGGCCATTGCATGGCACCTGGCCGAAGTTCTTGAACTTGAAGGGGAAAAAGTAAAGCGCATTGTTTTTCACGAAATCACAAAAAATGCAATTCTTGAGGCCATAAACAAACCCAGGCTTATTAATAAAAGCCTTGTTGATGCCCAACAGGCCCGACGAGTACTCGACAGGCTTGTGGGATTTGAAGTGTCGCCCGTTCTTTGGAAAAAGGTTAAGCCACAACTTTCGGCCGGAAGGGTTCAATCGGTTGCTGTTAGGCTGATTGTTGAAAAAGAACGCGAGATAATCAACTTTAAAACAACATCAACATACCGCGTAGTCGGTATATTTCAAATAACCGATGATCAGGGTAATCTATCGGAAATCAAAGCCGAGTTATCAAAACGGTTCGACAATAAAGCCGAGGCAGGTGCATTTTTAAGTAAGTGCCTTGATGCCACATATACCGTTGAAAACATTGTGACCAAACCGGCAAAACGTTCACCTGCCCCGCCTTTTACAACATCGACTTTACAGCAGGAGGCCAGCAGGAAACTCGGGTATTCGGTTTCTCAGACCATGTCGGTAGCGCAAAGGCTTTACGAGGCAGGTAAAATTACCTACATGCGTACCGACTCTGTTAACCTTTCGTCGCTGGCGCTAAATACCAGCCATTCAAAAATCGTGGAACTTTATGGCGAAAAATACTCCAAAACAAGGCAGTACAAAACATCATCGAAAGGAGCCCAGGAAGCTCATGAGGCAATAAGGCCCACGTATATTGATAAAGAAACCATCAGCGGGACAAAACAGGAACAACGATTATACGATCTGATATGGAAAAGGACTGTTGCTTCTCAAATGAGCGATGCCCTTCTCGAAAAAACGACCATAACCATAGGAATATCTACAGCTGAAGAGAAATACATAGCTTCAGGGGAGGTGATAAAATTTGATGGTTTCCTGAAAGTTTACACCGAATCGACCGATGAAGACGATGAAAAGAAAAACGGCCAGAATATTTTGCCACCGGTAACCGAAGGATCAAAATTAAAGTGCAACGAGATTGTTGCAGCACAAAGGTTCACTGTCCGTCCTTCGCGTTATACCGAGGCAAGCCTGGTTAAAAAGCTCGAAGAACAGGGAATTGGGCGTCCTTCGACCTATGCACCAATCATTACCACAATTCAAAACAGGGGGTATGTTGTTAAAGGCGACAAACCAGGTGAAACCAGAAAGTTTGTTACACTGACGCTTAAAAATGGAAACATAGGCGAAAAAACCAACACTGAGACCTTCGGACAGGAAAAATCAAAACTTTTCCCAACCGATATCGGAATGGTGGTAACCGATTTTCTTATGAAAAGTTTTAACCCGATAATGGATTACAATTTTACTGCCAGGGTTGAAGAACAGTTTGACGATATTGCCGATGGGGGACTTGTGTGGAATAAGATGATTGGCGGCTTTTATAAACCATTTCACAAGCTGGTTGAAGAATCGCTTCAGGTTTCTGAAAAGGCAAATGGTGAACGGATTTTGGGGCCTGATCCTGAATCGGGCAAACAGGTTTCAGTCAAAATCGGCAGGTATGGGCCACTGGTTCAACTGGGTGAAACAACCGATGGTGAGAATGGCGATAAACCAAAATTTGCCAGCTTGCAACCCGGTCAGAGCATTGAAACCATAACACTCGACGAAGCCATCTCATTATTTAAGCTGCCAAGGGAAATAGGTGACTATGAAGGCAAAAAAGTATCAGTTTCGGTTGGGAGGTTTGGCCCTTACATAAGGCACGATAACAAATTTATATCACTTGGTAAAAACGATGACCTTTTTGCCGTTGACCTGAACAGGGCTGTTGAGTTAATTGAAGCAAAACGGGAAAAAGACCGGAATGCCATAATTAAAGTTTTTGAAGAGGATGCCGATTTAAAAATACTAAACGGAAGATGGGGCCCATACATATCTTTTAAAAAGAAAAATTATAAAATACCTAAGGGTACCAAAGCCGAAGAATTAGATTACAATGGGTGTTTGAAGCTGATTGAATCATCGCAAAAGACATCTACAAAGGCCAAACGAAAAAAATAATTGAAAATGAATTTTGAGACATGAAGGAGCAGAAGATTGCTGAATTACTCACTTATTTCGATCCTGTGCCGATCGAAAATTTTAATCGTAAGGACTTTCTGAACGAAAAAAAGTTATTTGGCAATTCGCTTTTAACCAATTTCAAACATTCCGGACTCGAATTAAATAAGCCTTTTGAACTGGCTTTGATTTTTGTGCCGCCCCAGATACAAGTTGAAAACAGACCTTCTTCTTCCCAGTTGATCAGGGAACAACTATATCATTTAACAAAAGTTTCGCCGGTAATAAGGATTTGCGACCCGGGTGATTTGAAAACCGGGAAATCGTTAAAAGATGCACTTTATATTTTAGACGAAGTTTGCACGATCCTTTTTCAGTTAAAGGTAAATGTTTTGATAGTATCTGAAAACCAGGAGATGACTACCGGAAATTTCAATGCCCTGAAAAATTATGAAAACAACATTAACCTTGTTCATATTAGTTCCCAAATCGACCTCGACTTTGATGAGCAAAGCGGGATGAATGGATACCTGGGTAGCCTTATAGAAAAAGAAGCCCCTTTTTTATACAATATTTCCTGCCTTGCTTTTCAGGCATATTACACCCATCAAAAGCAGTTAAGCAAGCTTAGTGAGTATAGTTTTGAAAATTACCGTCTGGGGCTTTTGCGCAACAATATTGAAAAATTTGAACCTGTTTTACGCGATGCCGACATGTTGAGCTTTAACCTTTCGGCCATCAGGGCAAGCGATGCACCAGAACAGATCAACCCTTCACCAAACGGACTTTTTGCTGAAGAAGCCTGTCAGCTTACCCGATACGCGGGTATGAGCGACCGTTGTGGCTCATTCGGTATTTATGGAACTGGCGAAATTCAGCAGGATACGGGGCAAACAGTGCGGTTGGCAGCACAAATGCTATGGTATTACATCGACGGATATTTGAACAGAAAGCACGATTATCCGGCAGTTGGAATTAATGATTATACAAAATATATTGTCGAAATAGACGAAATCGACATTCCCATCGTTTTCTATAAAAGTGAAAAATCAAATCGTTGGTGGATTGAAGTTGTAAGCCGGAAAGAAGAAAACAATGAACATGTTGGTGTAATTGTATCATGCACCGAAGAAGATTATATTCAGGCATGTAACAACGAAATACCCGAACGGTGGTGGATAAATTTTAAGAAATTAAGATAATCGTTTAAACAAGTGATTAATATTAAGCCGAATGTCGTATTTTTGTTTTTCGTCGAACCCGGCATGAAAAGAGAAGGCAGCTTTTTTATGAAAAAAATTTTTTCTTTTTTTATTTTGTATATATTGGTTAATTTAGCAGCTAAAGCTCAACAGGAACCATTGTTTAGTAATTATATGCTTTTGCGCACAACTACAAACCCTGGTTATGTTGGAGCTACTAAAACAATTAATGCAACGTTTTGTAACCGGACCATGTTTGCAGGTTTTGGAGACGGAAAGCCGGTTACCTCAGTGTTTGGAGTGGATGCTCCTTTTGACTTATTTGGCGCCCGGAGTGGGTTTGGCGCTTTGATAGTGAGTGATCAGATAGGATTTTTCGATAATACAAAAGTCGATTTAACCTACACCTACCATCATAAGTTTCAAACCAGTACTTTAGGGGGAGGGTTAACTGTAGGGTTTAACAATTTCAGCATTGAGGCTGATTGGTATTCTCCTTCAGATGGAGAATATTTTGTTCCGGCCGAAAGCGACGAACTTGTTCCTCAACAGATTCCCTCCAATATTATTTTGGGCATTGGATTTGGTATATACTACGAAACTCCGAAATATTATCTGGGGTTTTCTGCAACAAATTTAAACAGAGGTAGTATATTTGGTACAAAAAATGAAATAGAAACGGAATACATGTTTTATGCATCTCATTTCTATTTAACAGGGACATACAATATTGAATTGCCCGATCCGTTATTTGATTTGCAGCCTTCGTTTGTCCTCAGGACCGATTTGGCTGCCTTTATGTTAGACCTTAACGGGACTATATTTTATAAAGACCGATATTGGACTGGTTTTGGTGTAAGGGTATCGCCTGCAAATATAGCCTCGGTAACCTTAATGGGTGGTTTGGAATTAATAAATGGATTAAACTTAGGATATGCAATGGATGTAAATACGAGCATGATGTTTTTTAATGCTGCAACATCGCATGAAGTCATCGTAACCTACTCGTTTAATATTGATACTAAACGAGATCAAAAATACAAGAGTGTTAGGTACTTGTAGGAACTGAATTCGAATGATATGAAAAAATACAGATTGATTATTTGGCTGTTGGTCATCTTCACGGTTGCAAGCTGTTCACAATCCGGTGAAAGTGGAGAACTGATCGGATCTACACAAAGGGGAAAATGGTTTGAACCGGTACCCTTTGGGATGACCTTTATTCCCAGGGGTTCAATACGGATTGGGCCCAGCGACGAGAATCCTACCGGATCGATTACTCCAACCAATACCATCTCGATAGATGCGTTTTGGATGGACGATTCAGAAATTACAAACAATGAGTACAGGCAATTTGTGAATTGGGTCATCGATTCAAGCGCCGTACAATTGCTGTATAACAACGATCCGTCGCCTGGTACACCGTATGCCTTTTTTGATGAAAATGATATCTTTTTACGACTCGATTTAAAAGCTGAATACGATTTGAACAGCGATGATTCAATTGCCCTTGATCCTATAATCATGCCGATTCGCGACCGGTTTTTTGGCAGGAAAGAGATTGATGCACGCAAACTTATCTTCGATTATGCCTGGATCGATTTTCAGGAAGCTGCAAAAAGGCAAAACAGCTTTGTATACGATTATAATGAAGATGGTGAGCTTTTGCCGAATACAGGTCGATATGCATCAGGGGTTGACCGTATAGATTTCCTTCATCACGAAAGGGTGCCTGTTTACCCCGACACACTTTGCTGGATCAGGGATTTCACCTATTCCTACAATGAACCCTGGGCTCAGAAATATTTCTGGCACCCGGGTTTCGATGAATACCCGGTTGTGGGTGTGAACTGGAAACAGGCCAATGCTTTCTGCCAGTGGAGGACAAAAATGCAGAATTCCTTTTTCTCACAAATAGGTTCAGCAACAGTTATGGACTACAGGCTTCCAACCGAATTTGAATGGGAATACGCTGCACGCGGCGGTCTGCAAAACTCAATGTACCCATGGGGAGGTTACTATTCGCGTAACCAGAACGGCGAATTTATGGCCAACTATAAACCCATGCGTGGAAATTATATCGTAGATGGAGGCCTGGCTACCATGAAGGTAGGCAGTTATCCCCCCAATGATTTTGGCCTTTACGACATGTCAGGCAACGTGGCCGAATGGACCATTACTGCTTTTGACCCAATGTCGAAAGCTGTGATCAACCAGCTTAATCCCGATTTTAAGTACAATGCAAAGGAAACTGACCCTCCTGCAATGAAACGTAAAGTGATCAGGGGTGGATCGTGGAAAGACGTTGGTTTTTACATGCAGGTTTCAACCAGTACATATGAATACCAGGATACGGCCAAATCCTATATCGGATTCCGTTGTGTAAGGTCATCTTTTGGAAATGATTTTTAATATAACCATATAACAATACTAAAATGAACGTTGGGGATTTTTTACATTCACGCAGGTGGAGGCTCATCCAGAATTATATTTATAGCTGGGGGGCATCGGTGGTTTTGATTGGCGCATTGTTTAAACTCGAACATTTACCGGGGGCTCCCATACTATTGGGGGTTGGCCTTTCGATTGAAGCCATCATCTTTTTTGTGTCGGCTTTTGAACCACTTATGGAGTTACCCGATTGGAAAAAGGTATATCCTCAATTAAGGACAAAGGAAGACAGTGAAAAAACCCAGAAAAAATATCAGGAACTGGACAAAACATATTATCACGGTCCAGGTTCAGGTACTTCAGGTGGTGGGGCTTCAATACCCGGTATTGCCGATGAACAACTTGACAAATTAAGGGAAAGCCTCGAAAAACTTTCGAATACAGCCGACAGTTTAACCGACATTTCAGCTGCAACCGCCGCGACCAACGGCTATATTCAAAGCCTCAGTGATGCTTCAGCATCCATTGGAGTCGTTGCCGATTCAAATAAAAAAGTAAATGAACAGATCGGGCAAACAATGACTGACCTTTCTGCAAATTACCAGTCAGCTGCTGAAACCATAAAAAACTCTGCCAGCAAAGCTTCTTCCGAAATCGATAAATCATTGGCTGGCCTTTCAGCTTCGGTTCAGTCAACTTCCGAAAGCATGAAAAATGAGTCAGAAAAAATATCCCAGGGGATTGATAAGACCATTACAGGCTTATCTGGTTCGGTTAAAGCAACATCGGATGCCATGCTGGGACAGGTTGATAAAACATCAGAACGATTAAACCAAACGTTAAACGACTTGTCGGGATCGGTTAAAGCTTCGTCCGAGAGTATGAAGAACAATGTTGAAAAGGCTTCATCCGATATGGGTAAAACCGTGAACGAACTATCTGCTTCGTTTAAAACGACAGCCAACGATCTGAAAGCTAATGGTGAAAAAATTGCTTCTGACCTGAAACAAACAGGGCAGGATTTTTCAAAGCAACTGAATTCATCGGCCGAAGAGTTGACCTCGTCGTATAAGAAAATGACTGGTTCACTGGCCAATGGCTTCAAAGGTTTGGAGAAGAGTGCCGGAAAATATGTCGAAGGAATTGACAAGTTAAATAAAAACCTTGCAGCCGTTAATGCTGCCTACGAAATTCACTTAAAAGGAGCCGGGAAAGTAGATGAATTGGTGAAATCATATTCCGACAATGTGGATGAAATCGGGAAATTATTAAAGGTTTCGGTTGATGAAACCAGTAAATTCAACGATAATACCAAAGAAATCAATGACAGCATTCAGAAACTGAATAGAATTTATGGCCGGATGCTGAATGCGTTAAACAACAAAAAATAACCAGGGATAGCGTATGGGAACCAAGAATTGTCCGGAAACCCCACGGCAAAAAATGATTAATATGATGTATTTGGTGCTGACAGCCATGTTGGCGCTGAATGTCGCTGCCGAGACCCTGAAAGCATTCAAGATCATCGATACCAGCCTGATGCGGTCCTATGATAATTTTAGTACAAGCAACAAGGATTTTGTAAACGATTATTTCCGTGAAGCTTATCTTAAAGATCCAACAAAAGCCCGCGATATGTTGGAACTGGCTGAAATTGTACAGGAAGAAACCGATTCACTGGTCAACTACATTTTCAAAATAAAAGAACAATTGGTTTTAGGTGCGGGGGGTTATGAAAAATTGCCCGATGAAAAGCTGTCAAGCGAGGTAAGCTTAATAAATATTGAACAAATTACCACTATAAACAACACATTAAATAATGATGGGACAGATATAATTGAAAGCCCAAAAACAAAAATAGTTACCGACACACTTGTATTGAAGCGGCAGGATGACCTGAATATATCACCTGAGTTAATGCTTACCAAGGGTATAGGTAAAAAACTGCAGGATTCAATTCTGAATTACCGTGATTTTGTGTCATCTTTTTATCGCTTAAGCAAGGACAGTATAGCGAAATACCGCGATTTGTTAACTGCCCCTGAAAATAAGGAAGGGCATTTGTTGATTGACAAAATATTGGAAAATGAAAGTATTTTAACCGGAGCCTACGATGCACAAAAAATAAAGATTGTTAACGAGGCACTTGATGTTGAAGACCCTGAACGTAGCGGCATTGATACCGATGCATCATTAAATTACAGGACATGGGCTGAAGAGAATTTTGAGGCCAGCCCTGTAATTGCAAGCATCTCATTGCTTTCGAAACTTCAAACGGATATCAGAAATGCCGAAGCAGCTCTTTTAAGGCATCTTTTTTATAAAATTTGGGAATTTGACATAAAAATTACCAATTTAAAAGCAAAATATATCCCAAATTCAAATTACATTTTTCAGGGTGACGAATATAAGGCGCGGATTTTTTTATCGGCAGAGGATTCATCCTTAAAACCTTCAGTTTATATAAATGGTCGCAAGGCCGACTTACCGCTTGTAAACAATGAATTTATTTTTTCATATAGAGCAAATAACCCGGGGCCGGTTTCCTTTAAGGGTGAAATCAGGTATCCATTTCCGGGTAGTAACGACTCTATCAGTGATTTCTTCACAATGGACTTTGAAGTAGCCCCGCCACAGTATACCGTTTCGCCTACAAAGATGAATGTTTTGTATAAAGATGTACCCGGCGGGAATCCCATAAGTATATCTGTCCCAGCAGTGCCCATAAACCGGATCAGGCCAACAATGATAAATGGAAGGATTGAGCCCGACCCGGATATTTTACACAGTTGGCTGGCATACCCTACCGGAAATGCAGGTATTGATACAGCAACAATTATTGTGAATGTTGACATTGACGGAAACGGCCAGTTACGCAGGATGGGTGAAATGGACTTCAGGATTAAAAATGTACCCAGCCCGGTAACTGTAGTTGCCGGAAGATCATCTGGTACTATCAGCCTTATAATATTGCGGACTGCTTCAGGAGTTGAGGCAAAAATGGAAGAATTTGAATTTGACCTTCAATGGGAAATATCCAAATTTGATATGACCGTGATATCCAGCGGTTATGCCAGCACTTTTCATTCAACAAGCAACCGTTTTACCGAGCAGCAAAGAACCATATTGAACAACCTGGGAACAGGCGACAGGCTTTTAATAGAAAATGTCAGGGGTAGGATCCGTTCAGCGCCGGGAAGGCCTTTGAAACCAGAACGGCCACTTAGTTCAGTAATTTTAACAATAAATTAGAAATGAAATAAAACCTTCAGGTATGAAAACAATAATAAAAATATCATTGTTAGTCATGTTGCCTCTCTGGGCGTTTTCGCAGCAGCATAATGGCGTAAGGTTCACCGAGAAATTCGGGCCTTTTAACAGCACATATAAGCAGGAAAACGACTTTACAAACCGGAAGGCTGTTTCCTATCCTTATGTGAGGGAAGCCGATGTAATGTGGTCGAAAGTTACCTGGGAGATCATTGACCTCAGGGAAAAAATGAACCTTCCGCTATACTATCCTACCGATACAATTGAAGGACGGGAAAGTGCGATTGACGGACGGAAGAGTTTGATCATGACGATTATGGATGGAATAAAAAACAACCAGTTTACTGCATTTCAGCCCCCCTTTAGATTGAGCGCTTTTGAATTTGATGCCAATATGGCTTTAAGCCTGAACAACATCTTTTTTGATAATTGCAGGGAATGCCAATATGGGGATACATTGCTAAATTTTTGCTGGACCTATGAGGAAATCAAACAAATATTGATTAAAGAGGTTTGGTATTTCGACCGTAAAGACTCAAGGCTGCACAACGAAATAATTGGAATATGCCCAATCAGGGAATATTATCCCATTGATCCTTCTACTTGCGAGGAAGATAAAAGTATGCCTCCCTTACGTCAGCGTATGTTCTGGATATATTACCCCGATGTACGCGATTATTTCTCAAAAATTCCGGTTTACAGCATGGATAATGATAAGCCCTTATACACTTACGACGACCTGTTTGTTTACCGATATTTTAATTCTTATTTCGTACAGGAAGCCAACGTGTATAACGACCGCCTGATTACCGATTATGCATCCGGTATTGAAGCCCAACTTGAATCGGAACGCATTAAAAAGGAAATATTTGATTACGAACAGGATTTGTGGGAAAATTAAACTGTAACGAGCATATAAAATATTTTCAAGCCTTATGGTTTTCCATAAGGCTTTTGCATTCTGAACAATAGATATATCAATGGACCGTTATACTGCATAGTTGCTTAACGTGAAAAATAATATTCCAACATATCAAATTATTATATTTTTTGTAATCCTTATTACAGGGTGCAAGTCGGATATTATTATTCACGAACTAAAAGGGGAAAAGCGCCCGGTTTGGTTCGAACCCGTACCCTACGGGATGGTTTACCTCGAACCAGGACACTACCAGATGGGTGGAGGAGATGCCCTGCCCGGTCAGCAACCATTGCCCACACGCAATGTTTCTGTAAATTCATTCTGGATTGACGAAACTGAAATTACAAACAGTGAATACCGGCAGTATGTGAAATGGGTTGTCGATTCAGTTGCTGCTTCACAAACATTTAAAGCAGGGCTCAGTTACTATATGGCTACCGACAAGGATAAAGTCCATTATGATCCGCCCGTTGTCGACCGTGTAAAGATAGGGGAAATTTGGACCGACAACCGGTCCGATGTCAGGGATGCAATCGATTCCCTCTTTTATAATGCCAAAAACAGGTTTCGTTCGAATGAGATTGATTACCGGAAGATATTTTACGAGTATTTTTATATCGATTTAAAGAAAGCTGCCCAGAAAGAAAACAGTTACGTTTACGATTATAATGCCAATGGGGAGTTGATACCCGGAAGCGGTCATTACGAATCGGGCTTAAACCGTTCCGATTTTATCGTGCATGAACGTGTACCTGTATACCCCGATACACTTTGCTGGGTAAGGGATTTTACCTATTCATACAACGAACCCTGGACACAGATGTATTTTCACCACAGGGCATTCGACAACTATCCCGTAGTAGGGGTAACCTGGGAACAGGCCAATGCATTCTGTCACTGGCGAACTGTTTTCAGAGATGCCTTTTTGCAGAAAAATAAGATTATGTCCATACATCCTTATCGCTTACCTACCGAAGCCGAATGGGAATATGCTGCCCGGGGGGGGAAGATAAACAATAATTACCCCTGGGGAAGCTATTATACCCTAAATAAAAAAGGATGTTATAAAGCTAATTTTAAACCAAAAAGAGGCAACTATGTTGCCGATAGTTATTATACGACCAAAACCATGAAGGTTGGTAGTTTCGATCCAAACGATTATGGTTTGTTCGATATGGCGGGAAATGTAGCCGAATGGACAAGTACTGCCTATAATGAACTTTCATACAGCATGTACCACGACTATAATCCTGAATTTCAATATGACGCTGCTCCCGATGACCAGCCTGCCTTAAAGCGAAAAGTAGTCAGAGGCGGCTCATGGAAAGATGTTGCATATTATTTGCAGGTTTCAGCCCGCGATTATGAATACCAGGATTCGGCGCGCAGTTTTATAGGCTTCAGGTGCGTGATGAATGCCATTGAAGATGAACGGGAGTAAAGATCTTTGTTCCCTGAAGCATAATTATGGATAAGGTATTAAAAATAGCATTGTTGATACTATTGCCCTTTAGCCTGTTTTCGCAGCATGAAGGTGTGAGGTTTACTGAAAAATTCGGGCCGTTAAACAGTGTTTACAAACAACAAAACGACTTTGCCAACCATAAACCGCTCATGCTCCCGTGGGTGAGTGAAGATGATATAATTTGGTCAAAAATCACCTGGGAAATCATCGACCTCAGGGAAAAAGAAAACCTTCCGCTTTATTACCCTACCGATACGATAGAAGGGAGAAAAAGCGCTATTGACGGACGAAAAAGCCTGATCATGGCTATTGTTGAAGGTATAAAAAGCAATAATATAAATGCCTACCGGGTGCCATTCAAATTGAATGCCTTTGAATTTGATATAAACAATGCGATGGATCTTAAGCAAATTCAAAACATAGGTATGCGTGAGGGGAGGATTGAAGTTGAAATTGCCCCCGGGATAACCGATGATTCAACCATTTATTTTCGTTGGGAGTATTCTGAAATTAAGCAGATATTAATAAAGGAAATATGGTTTTTCGATCGCAATGATTCTCGTTTACGCAACGAAATCATCGGGCTGTGCCCTATAAGGGAATTTCACCCGCTAGACAGGAATTTTAAAGAAGACCTGAGCATAACCTTTCGCCAACGGTTATTCTGGATTTATTATCCCGATGCCCGAGATTTCTTTTCCAGGGTTCCGGTCTACAGCACTCAAAACGACCAACCCCAATATTCTTTCGACGATGTTTTTACATACCGGCTTTTTTCATCCTATTTCGTCAAGGAATCAAATGTATACAACGATCGTTTAATAACGGATTATGCAACAGGCCGGGAAGCCCAGGCCGAATCGGAACGGATAAAGCAGGAAATTTTCGATTTTGAACAGGATATGTGGGAAAACTGACAGGTGATGCAGTTATTTCAACCCACTTCTTTCCAACAGGGCTTCAATACCTGGTTCTTTTCCCCTGAAGTCCATATACAGTAGCATAGGATGCAATGTTCCTCCCTTTTCCAATATAGTATTGCGAAAGCGCGATGCGGTTTCCTTGTTGAAGATACCTGTTTCCCTGAAAACTGAAAAAGCATCGGCATCGAGTACCTCGGCCCATTTATAGCTGTAATAGCCTGCAGCATAACCTCCGGCAAAGATGTGTGAAAAAGCTGTGCTGATGGAACTGCCTTCAACAGGAAGGAACAATTGTGTTTCAGAAGTGGCAGATCTTTCAAAATCAATAATGCTGGAATCGAACTTCTTATTGATTGAATGCCATGCCATATCAGCCATGCCGTATGATAACTGTCTTTCGGACTGGTAGCCGGCCTGAAAATTCCTGGCAGCAATCAGTTTTTCAACCAAATCGGAAGGCATTTTTTCACCGGTTTTGTAATGTATTGCAAAAGTGTTAAGCCATTCAGTTTCGGTAGCCCAGTTTTCCAATATTTGCGATGGAAGTTCCACAAAATCGCGGTACACGTTAGTCCCCGAAAGCGAGGGGTAAACAGTGTTGGCCAGCATGCCGTGAAGCGCGTGCCCGAACTCGTGCAGGAAAGTGGTTACTTCATCAAAAGTGAGCAACGATGGGGTATTTTCAGTAGGCTTAGTGAAGTTGCAGCAAATCGACACGTGGGGCCTGATCATGTTGTTTTCCATGTTCGACTGAGAACGGTATTCGGTCATCCAGGCACCACCCTGTTTGCCTTCGCGGGGATGGAAGTCGGTATAAAAAACAGCGATGAAATTATTGTTCCCGTCGTATACCTCAAAAGTCTGTACATCGGGGTGGTATACGGGGATGGTCTTAACTTCTTTAAAAGAAAGCCCATACAATGAATCAGCCAGTGAAAACACGCCTTCGATTACTTTTTCAAGCTGAAAATAAGGTTTTACCATTTCTTCGTCGAAGCCGTATTTCTTTGTTTTTAGCCGTTCGCTGTAAAAGTTAAAATCCCAGGGTTTTAATTCGGTTTCAAGCCCTTCTTCCTGAGCAAAATCCCTTAGTTCCTGAAGTTCGTTTTCGGCATATGGTCTCGATGCCAGATGAAGTTCGTTTAAAAAATCGTTTACTTTTTGTGACGATTCGGCCATTCGTTCTTCCAGTATATAATCGGCAAATGTTTTATATCCGAGTAAATTTGCCTGCTTTAACCTCAGGTTAACAATTTTGCCAATCAGCTTGTTGTTATCGTTATCGTCACCATGGTTGCCCCTTGAAGTGTAGGCCTTATACATTTTTTCACGCAAGCCGCGGTTTTCGGCAAATTTCATAAATGGACCAAAACTGGGGTATTGAAGGGTAAACACCCATCCGGCCATATTTTTGTTTTGGGCATTTTGCCGGGCTTGTTCAATTACTGATTCCGGTAGGCCTTTTAAATCGGCTTCATCGGTTATATATAGCTCAAATTTGTTGGTTTCGTCCAAAACGTTCTCGTTAAACTTCAGGTTTAATTTCGATAGTTTCATCTGGAGGGAAATGAGCTGAAGCTTTTTTAACCAGCCAAATCCTGCGCCGTTACGTTTCATCGATTTCCAGGTGGTTTCAACCAGCCTGACCTCCTCAGGTGTTAATCCCGATTCAAAACGTTTATTATAAACCATTGTTACCCGCCTGAAGAATTTCCTGTTCAGCATAACTTTACCCATAAAGCGTGTCAGCATGGGCGAAATATTCTGGGTTACAGCTTGTAGTTCTTTGTTGGTTTCGGCTGTATTCAGGTTAAAAAGGATCAGCCCCAGACGCGAAAGTTCATCGTATTTTTTTTCAACAGGTAGCAGGGTATTTTGAAAAGAAGGATTTTCTTTGTCCGATAATAACGCTTTAAACTCCTTTGTGGCCTCTTTAATCTTTGCCTTAAACGCAGGTTTAAAATGAGCCGGCTCAATTTTATCGAAGGGGGCTGTTTGGTAAGGGGTACTAAAACCTTCAAGCAATGGGTTTGTTTTACTGGTCATATTTGCATGGTTTTTCATAAAAACAAAGCAGAAAAGTGCTAAAGGGATAAAAAACTTTTTCATATTGAATTATTTATGTTTTTTTTTCTCTACTGTCCATCCGAATTTTCCAATTTTTTTACCAAGCCTGAAATAGTTGCCATGGTTATATACCAAAGGATTTACTCCGGCCAGGTTGAACTTTCCGGTTTCAGGTTCGAGCAATTCTTCATCAACCCTTATATTCACAACCTCGGCAATGAACATATCGTGTGTGCCAAGTTCAGTTATGTTTTTTACTTTGCACTCGATACTAACAGGGGCTTCTTCAACGAGAGGGGCTTTTACGAATTTTGATTTGCCAGGGGTAAGTCTCATTTCTTCCCATTTATTATATTTCCTTCCCGAACGGCATCCGCACCAGTCTGTGGCATAGGCAAGTTTCTCTGTTGTAAGGTTGATCACAAATTCACCGTTTTTTTTGATGATATCGTACGAATGCCTGCCTTTCCGTACCGAAATGTAACACATCGGAGGGTCGCTGCAAATTGTACCGGTCCATGCAATTGTTATCAGGTTATATTCATCGGGCGTTGAGCCGCAACTGACCAGCACTGCCGGCAGTGGATAAATCATTGTTCCGGGCTTGAAATCAATTTTTTTCTTCATTTTTCGTTATTATTGGTATGCAAAGATAAAAATATTGTATTGGTGAATAAAGCTTATCCTTGCAATACTTCAGGTTGATTTTCACTTTACGGGATGAATGTTGTATTTTTGAATTTTGAAAGAATAGGCTATGGAAGGATATAAACCGAATATTAAGCGTTACGGAACGATTGCTTATAAGCGATGTGGCCGTTCTGGTTTAAAATTACCATTAATATCGCTTGGGTTGTGGCACAACTTTGGCGGGGTTGATATTTTAGAAAACGGACGTGAAATTATCAGGTATGCTTTCGACAATGGAATTACCCACTTCGATTTGGCCAATAATTATGGTCCGCCTCCCGGATCAGCCGAGGAAAATTTTGGGAAGATACTTAACCTCGATTTAAAACCTTATCGCGATGAACTGATAATTTCGACCAAGGCCGGTTATTGGATGTGGGATGGCCCCTACGGTGAATGGGGATCGCGGAAATATTTGATATCGAGCCTCGACCAGAGCCTTAAGCGGATGGGGCTTGACTACGTGGATATTTTTTACCATCACAGGCCCGATCCTGATACGCCACTTGAAGAAACCATGATGGCGCTCGACCATGTTGTGAGGCAGGGAAAGGCGCTATATGTGGGAGTCTCTAATTATTCGGCCGATGAAACAGCTGAAGCAGTGAAAATTTTAAACCAACTGGGAACCCCGTGTTTGATAAACCAGGTGAAATATTCAATGTTTGAACGCTGGGTTGAGGAACAGTTGCTCGATACAGATGAGGATAACGGGATAGGACTTATTGCTTTTTCGCCCCTGGCCCAGGGCTTGCTCACCGATAAATACCTGAATGGGATTCCTGAAACCTCACGGGCAGCAAAATCATGGGGCTTCCTGAATGTTTCAGAAGTCGATGCAGCTATCGAAAAGGTAAAATTACTGAACCAAATTGCTGAAGTCAGGGGACAATCGCTAGCACAGATGGCCCTGGCTTGGATACTGAAAGACCATCGCATTACCTCGGTTTTGGTTGGGGCAAGCTCTGTGAAGCAGTTAAGCGAAAACATCGACGCGCTCGATTACCTGCTTTTTTCAAGCGAAGAACTTGAAGAGATAGGAATGATTTTAAGGGGAAGTTAATTTGTTTGTGTGAATTTAATTGGTTTTGAGTATGAAGAGAATAAAATTATTTTTGATTACTGCGTTGTCAGTTCTTGTATTCTGGGGATGTGACGAAGATCTTGGCGACGACGATGTTCCTCAGGTATATTTTGTCGACTTTGAGGAACTTAATCCCGAAGGGCCAATTGCGCTTGAAAGTATACAGAAATACTGGGATGACAAGAAGATGAGCGATATTGCCGAAATTGCAAATTATGAGATAAGGATATTTAAACTGGTTTATAAAACCACATTTGAAGGCAAATCGCAACAGGTTTCAGGCCTCCTAGCTGCACCGGTTGCCATTGAAAAAAATGACCGTTTCCCGATAATGAGTTATCAGCACAAAACCATTACCAAAAAGGATGCTTGCCCCACGGCTGATCCCGATGGGGAGATTTATAAATTTATTTCGTACCTGGCATCAACCGGAATGGTAGTTCTGATACCCGATTACATCGGTTTTGGCGAATCGGAAAATTTTATGCACCCGTATATGTGCAAGGAATACATGGTAAACCCTGTTGTCGATTTTATAAAGGCTTCGAGGGAATTTATTTTTAACCAAGACCCTTGCGAAATTAACGACAAGCTTTTCCTGGCAGGATATTCTGAAGGGGCGGTTGCTTCGCTGGCAACGTTGAGTGCCATTGAAACAGGATCGGAAAATTTAGGTTTTACAGTTTCGGCTACCGCATGTGGCGCGGGGATATACGACTTAAACTATTTCCGCGAATGGATGGTTAACCAGCCAAAATACGACCAGCCTTATGTTATCGCTTATATCCTTGAATCATATTCAATGTATCATGGCTTAAACATCGATTATTCAGAAATTTTTGTTGAGCAGGTTGCGGCCGCAATTCCCGGGATGTTCGAAATTGATAAATCGGTTGAAGAACATAACTCAGACATTGAAGGTGTATTGGGCACCTTGCATATTGGCGAATTGTATAACGATGATTTTGAAGACATACATTTATTTAATAGCGAAGAAAAGTATTCACAGCTAAAGCTGTTAATGGAGCAAAATTCGATAGAGGCGTGGAATTTAAACTCAGATGTTACCTTTTATTATGGTGAAGATGATGGATGGGTGCCAAGCAACATTTCACTTGATATGTACCGTAAATTCCGTGAAGCTGGTGCTACTGAAAAAGTGAAAATTGATGCCATTGACGATGTAGACCATAACGAAGCACTTATTCCGGTTATCAAAAAGGCAATTCAACGATTCAGGCAATATTAAAACATTTTTAAGCTTTTTTCCAAATGCAGGTTCCAACTTTCAGCGATGTCGAAAAAGCCCATGAAAGAATAAAACCGTTCATAAACCTAACCCCGGTTTTATCTTCCATATCAATAAATAATATATTGGGGGGTGTTTTCTTCTTCAAATGTGAAAATTTTCAAAAGGTTGGCGCTTTTAAATTCAGGGGTGCAACAAACGCTGTAACCCTTTTATCGGATGATGATGCACGGAAAGGGGTTGCAACTCACTCATCGGGGAACCATGCAGCAGCGCTTGCCCTGGCAGCCCGAAACCGTGGCATTGATGCTTTTGTTGTAATGCCCGATAATTCGCCTCTGATAAAAATAAAGGCAGTGAAAGGATATGGCGCCGAGGTTATTTTTTGTGAACCAACGCTTCAGGCACGCGAAGAGACATTGAAAAATGTTGTTGATAAAACAGGCGCTGTTGAAATTCATCCGTACAATAATTTCAATGTTATTGCAGGCCAGGGAACAGTAGCAAAAGAACTGGCTGAAGAGGTAGAAGGACTCGACATCGTTTTATGTCCTGTTGGTGGAGGTGGATTACTTTCGGGAACATCCATTGCAATAAAAGCCATGTCGCCTGAAACAAATGTGGTTGCTTGTGAACCTGCAGGGGCCGACGATGCTTTTCGCTCGTTTTACGGAGGACGCTTGTTCCCTTCGCTTAACCCAAAAACCATAGCCGATGGATTACTAACAAGCCTTGGAACCCTTAACTATTCAATCATTAAAGAAAAAACCGATCAGATTGTAACTGTTTCGGAAGAATCGATTGTTGAGGCGATGCGAATGATATGGGAGCGGATGAAAATTATTGTGGAGCCTTCATCGGCCGTGCCCCTTGCAGCTGTGGTTGAAAAGAAAATTGATGTTAAAAACAAGCGCATCGGTGTAATCCTTTCGGGAGGTAATGTCGACCTGGAGAAACTTCCATTTTAATTTTCTGAATTTTCAGCATTAAATTCTATTCTCCTTGCATAGGGTTTTACTATTTTTGCTTTTCTTATATCCAATTTTAAATATTAAGTGATGTTAACACTGAAAATTATTCAGGATAATCCTGATTTTGTTATTGAGCGTTTGAAAATAAAAGGCTACAATGCCAGGGAAATAGTTCAGAAGATTATCGAAACAAATAATAAAAGAAGGGACTCACAGGCAAAAGTAGATTTACTGAAGGCTGAAATGAACCGTCTTTCAAAAGAGATTGGTATTCTTTTCAGAGAAGGAAAAACAACTGAAGCCAATAGTGCCAGGGAGCAAACTGCTGTATTGAAAAATGAAATCAAAGAGCTTGATGCTTCTTTTTCTGAATTTGATGAGCAATTGAGCAGCCTTCTGGTAAACCTTCCAAATTTGCCCAATGAGCTAGTTCCGGCAGGCACAACTGCCGATGATAATCTTGAGGTAAAACGCGGGGGAGTAATACCACAACTTTCAGGAGAAAAACTACCTCATTGGGAGTTGATTAAAAAGTACGACATCATTGATTTCGACCTGGGCACAAAGCTTACCGGCGCAGGATTTCCGGTTTATAAAGGAAAAGGGGCAAAACTGCAACGTGCCCTGATCAATTTTTTTCTCGACGAAGGAGAGAAAGCCGGATACAGGGAAGTGCTTCCACCCATAGTTGTTAACGAAGCTTCGGGATTTGGAACAGGCCAGTTACCCGATAAGGAGGGAATGATGTACCATATAACAGCTGAAAATTTTTATATGGTACCCACAGCCGAAGTTCCTGTTACCAACATTTACCGCGATGTAATTCTTGATGAGGCTGACCTGCCAGTTAAGAACATGGCCTATACTCCCTGTTTCCGAAGGGAAGCTGGTTCGTGGGGAGCGCATGTCAGGGGCCTTAACCGCCTGCATCAATTCGACAAAGTTGAAATTGTGCAAATAGCCCACCCCGAAAAATCATACGAAGCACTCGACCAGATGCTTGCCCATGTCGAAAATCTGATTATTAAACTGGGTTTACCTTATCGTATTCTAAGGTTATGCGGGGGAGATATGAGTTTTACCTCGGCCCTGACCTACGATTTCGAAGTATTTTCAGCCGCACAGGAACGCTGGCTCGAAGTTAGTTCGGTATCAAATTTTGAGACCTACCAGGCAAACAGGCTGAAGTGCCGATATAAAGGAAAAGATTCAAAAAAACCTGAACTGACACATACCCTGAATGGCAGCGCCCTGGCATTGCCCAGAATTGTTGCAGCCATTTTAGAAAATAATCAAACCGGTACGGGAATTAAGATTCCTGATGTGCTGGTTCCGTATTGTGGGTTTGATATAATAAATTAACAATATCATTGTTTGAACTATTCTTATTTTTCCAGGCTTTATTATGAGCTTAAAATCAGATGTTCAAAATTTATTTTTAAGCACAAAGCCTTATGAAAAAATCAATTGTTTTATTGCTTCTAACGGTAATGTTTTTAATGCAGGGGATAGCTCAGAATTTTGAGCATACAATTGATACAATTGGCAGTAAAATATATAAAACAGCCAGAATCGGTGAGCAGATTTGGATGGCTGAAAATTTGAAATATGATATCGATAGTTGCAAAAAAGAAATTGTTGATGGAAAATACCTTGGGAACAGATACAATTATCATCAGGCTGTAAAATGTGCAAAAGAAATAGAAGGCTGGCATTTGCCTGCAATCGATGAAGTTGTTGAATTTTTAACATATATAGAAAAGACTTATGGCACAAGTGATATAGAAATTTTCAGGTTGATGGATCAGAGCGCTGCAATGTGTGAAAATGGTAAAAGCGGATTCGATGCAGTTATGACAGATACAACTTATATAGCAGACCGAACTGTTGCATCTACTGAATTCTGGATTTTTAATCCCGAAATAAAAGAGCAGGACCAAAAGAAAGAATTGGAAGTTACCCTGGAGAAGGATCCCGAAATCCTGAACGGTTATTATTTTATAAAAACAAATATTCAGCAATCAAAAACCTTTAAAATTATGGATAACTGGAT
>JAFGEV010000415.1 GCA_016931385.1 Prolixibacteraceae bacterium | reverse complement strand
TGTGCATCCACATAACAGCCAGAGTGTGCATGAAAACCGGGCAAAAAGAGGATGTTTTCACCAGCAATAAAAGTAGTTGATGAACCGCTTATCAGTTCAACTGTTGACCCTCCACCGGCAACGGTTAGCGTGCCCACTGCATTAAAACATTCCGTTTCTCCATTGTCAACAACAATATTTTCAACCGGTGCTCCGTATTCCTCTATCCGAATATCGTCAAGAACAAGTTGAGACTGGTTGGTACAACCCCAGTGCCTGAAGGCGAAATATAAATTCAAATTTGTAAAACCGGTAAATGAAAGTTTACATGTGTAACTATACCAGCCAGGTCCCAAAATTGTAATGGGACCAATGTTGTAAATGAAATCTGCGGGATTATCAGGATCATTCCCGTTTAATGATAATAATACCGAAAATTTTTCGCTGAATTTTACTGCATCCAGGGCCTTGATCATGAATTTAAGCGTAACACTATCGGTGCTAAGTGATAAATGAGGTGAAATAAGCCAGTTGTCGGGTGTTAAAGGCTGCTGAGAGTCGTCGATTGATGCTGAAGCAGCGATATAGTCACCGTGATATGGGGAATATCCTGCGCCGCCAATTTCCCAGCAATGACCGTCCCCATCTTTATCATAAATTGTCCAGCAACCGGGAGGAACAACGCCATGCTCAAAACTTTCATGTACTGGCAGTGAAAATAGTCCGCAGTTTGATACTGTAATATAATCTGTTTTTTGTTCGATATCGCTGTCTATGGAATTTGCTGCAGTAAGAGTTACGGTATATTTACCTTCGTCCTGAAAGGTTATTACAGGATTCTGCGAGCTGGCACTGGTGCCTTCAATAAATGTATAAGTTCCAGGCGTAATTGCCCATGTCCAACTTGTGGGAATGTTGGATGACAGGTCGGTAAAATTTACGGCTTCATCAATAAAAGGGGTTGTATTGTCAGCTATGAAATTTGCCACGGGAGCTATTGTTGATTCAATTCCCGAAAGGATCAGTGAAAAGGGTTGAGGCAAGCCGCCGCTCAGCGTGCCGTCATTGTCAACAGTAATTCTGTAGGTTGCACCTCCAACGGGGCTTTCAACCAAAACAACTTCCACATTGTCAACATTATTTTCTGAATTATTGGTGGCAGCATTTGCAGGATTATTCCTGTCGAGTTTCCAGGGGTAGTAAGTATCCTGCGACCGGGTGATCCGCAAATCGAGGTCGTTTACCAGCATCGGAGTCGAAGGATCGAGCATTGTTTGGGGTGGTGTACCCGAAGGGTCGGTCCAGACTATGGTTGCCTTTAAAGGCTCAATTCCGTTGGCGACAACATCTGCTGTATAAGGTATTCCGTTAGCGAGCTGATGTTCGCTTATAACACTATTGAGATTTTTATCAGTCGTTATCAGTTTGGCTGCCCTGGCCGTATTCATCAGCCCCCAGCCGAACATGTAGTCGGGGCCGTTTGTTGGCCCGGCTTCATCGGCCGTGTTTATAACAAGCGCTTTAAGTGTGCTTGACCACATGTAGTTGCCGTTAAGGTTGTTGTAATGCTGTTGCAAAAGTGCCAGTGAACCGGTTACCGATGGCGTGGCCATTGAAGTGCCGCTCATATAAGTATAAGTTGAATTGCTTAAATGGTATGTTGAAAACAAATTAATACCGTTGGCAACAATGTCGGGTTTAATACGCCCGTCATCGGCCGGGCCCCATGAACTGAAAGAAGACATCACAACATCGAGTGGGCCGGTATAACCATCAGGTATATCTTCAACAGCACCAACTGTTAGAATGTTCTTTGCAACGCCCTGTTGCCCTATACAGTCGTAGGGACCATCGTCGGGATAAGGTGCACCTGGCCCGCCGGTATTGCCCCTGTCGTTACCTGCCGATTTGCAGATCAGGTAATATGGAGCGCCGCGGGCAATGTCGTCCCAGCCTTTTGATGAACTGTCGTAAAATCCAAACAGGTAATCTTCGTCTGTACTTATTGAAGCATTTCCATACCAAAAACCACCTGACCAACCCCTGACCCAGCCGTATGAATGATTACTCACGAGTGCCCCGCTGGCGGCTTCAGTGGCCATTTCTGCATCATCAGCATTCCAGTCGAACGATTTTAAATTTGCCTCATAAGCCATTCCTTTTGAAGCAGCAACAGCGCCGGCTGCCACTATTGTTCCGGCAACATGTGTGGCGTGGTAATGCACACTGCCTCCGTCAGCATTAGAAACCCTTGATCCGAATTCCTGGTGGGTAGTCAATGCACTTCCTCCATCCCATTCCCTGATTGTTATTCCCGAACCGGTGAGGCTTAAACCCATACCACCTGAAGGGTGTACTTTATTCGTGGAGATCGTAGCTGCTGCATCAACATTGTCGGTTTTGTAATAATGAGGGATACTGTCATTATCGACATATTGTATTTCATACAAAATGCTGTCTTTTGTAAAACGGACCTGCCTGTTGTTTCTTTGTGCCCACCTTTCAGCTTTTAACTTTTCAGCTTGATTTTTCTGCCTTTTGTTTTGTGAAAAAGCATTTAAAAAATCGATGTCGGTCCTTTGTTGTGAAAAAACGGCAGAAGTTATCAGGGAAAGGATTAAACCGGCAAATAAACCCAGGTATTTGGAAAAAGAAGATTTACTGGAGGGTTTCATGGTGAAAAAGGTTTTATTAGACAATCGTGTTAGACCCTATAAAATTAGGACTTTTGCAAAATAAATACCAGAAATATTGTATGTTCTTGAAAACCTTTTTATAAAAAGAAAGAATGCAGTTTGAAAGTCAGAAGTCAGAAGGTAGAAGTCAGAAGTCAGAAGTCAGTATGAATATCCAATATCCAGCAACCAGCGACCAGCGACCAGCAACCAGCAACCAGCGACCAGTGGCCAGAGACTAATAGCCAATGACCAATGGCTTGTATGTTTTTTTGTAACCCGGCTAAGATAAAGCTTTATAAGCTAAATGCACTTTAAGCTAATTGAACGATTAAACCGTCATCGTTTTTAATAACCTTGGCCAGACCGTGCTTTGTTAAACCTTTAATGGCCTTGTCCCATTTTTTATTGCTTAACCCGCTCTTCTCCTTAATTTCGTTGAGATCAACAGGCGATTTTTCTTTCAGTAGGTTGATTAACATTTTTTCGTCTTCCGAAAGTTCAATAGCTTTTTTTTCGGGTTTCATTTGCGGAAAGAAAAGCACATCCTGTATCGACGACTGGTTGGTCATGAACATTACCAGGCGGTCGATGCCAATTCCCATGCCCGATGTGGGTGGCATTCCGTATTCCAGTGCGCGGACAAAATCCATGTCGATAAACATGGCTTCATCGTCGCCTTTTTCAGAAAGTTTGAGCTGTTCCTGGAAGCGTTCAAGCTGGTCGATGGGGTCATTCAGTTCAGAATATGCGTTGCAGAGTTCTTTGCCGTTTACCATCAGTTCGAAACGTTCGGTGAGCTCCGGGTTGTCGCGGTGTTTTTTACACAGTGGCGACATCTCTTTCGGGTAGTCGGTTATAAAAGTCGGCTGCAGATAAGTGCTTTCGCATTTTTCGCCAAATATTTCGTCAATCAGTTTGCCTTTACCCATGGTATCGTCCACTTCAATTTCGAGTTTTTTGCATACCCCGCGTAACTGGTTTTCATTCATTCCAGCAATGTCTATCCCGGTATGTTCTTTAATGGAATCCAACATACTGATGCGTTTAAAAGGCCTTTTGAAATCGATAACGTTTTCACCTACCTGCACTTTGGTAGAGCCATGAAGCTCCAATGCCACGCGTTCGATCATCTCTTCAACAAAGTTCATCATCCAGTTATAGTCCTTGTAGGCCACGTAAATTTCCATCACGGTAAATTCAGGATTGTGGGTACGGTCCATGCCTTCGTTGCGGAAGTCTTTCGAGAATTCATAAACCCCTTCGTAGCCGCCCACGATGAGCCTCTTCAGGTATAGTTCGTTGGCAATGCGCAGGTACAGGGGAATGTCAAGTGCATTGTGGTGCGTGATGAATGGTCTTGCAGCAGCACCGCCCGGAATAGGCTGAAGTATGGGAGTCTCTACTTCGAGATAGCCGTATTCGTTAAACATCTGGCGCATGGTGTTCATAATTAACGTGCGTTTTTTAAAATGTTCCCTGGACTGAGGGTTAACGATCAGGTCGACATACCGCTGGCGGTAACGCATTTCGGCATCGGTTACAGCATCAAATGTTTGCCCGTCTTTTTCTTTAACTACAGGTAGCGGCCTGATTGATTTGCTAAGAAGGGTCAGTTCTTTCACGTGGACTGAAATTTCCCCCATCTGGGTGCGGAACACGAATCCCTTTACACCAATGATATCGCCCAGGTCGAGCAGTTTTTTGAACACATCGTTGTACAGGGTTTTGTCTTCACCGGGGCAAATTTCGTCGCGGTTAACGTACAACTGTATGCGCCCGTTTTCATCCTGCAGTTCGGCAAACGAGGCTTTTCCCATAATCCGCTGACCCATCATGCGGCCTGCAATACAAACATCGAACGAGGTTTCGTTGTTGCTCTCGAATTCGCTTATGATTTTTTGGGTGTCGTGTGTGGTTGAATATTCAGCGGCAGGGTAGGGGTCAATTCCAAGTTCCCTGAGTTTTTTCAACGATTCACGCCGGATAAGTTCTTGTTCGCTTAATTCTCTGATGCTCATAATTTATGCTTCCTGTAAAAAAATTTGTGCAAAGATATAAAGAAAAGTGTCTTATTCCGGCAGAGGTCTTTTGTTTAAGTATTCATTTTTTTGAATTTGATAATTATTGTGAGGTTTGGATATGTGAGCTGGTTATTTGTCAATAGTCATTAATTAAGTGTTCATTTTATATGTCATTCAACTACTGACCATTGACAATTGACGTTTTGGCATGAATCTTCCTGTTTTGTGCAATGCATGACCCACTATTCAATTTCAATATTTTATTAATTCTTCTTGCAGTAAAGTAACACAGATAGGCGGGCTGGCCGTTAAAAATGCGGGCAGCGTCCCGCGGAACGAAAAGATTGTATTGCAGCTGGTTGCTTTAATGCAAATAAAATGCATGTTTTAATCTTGGTTAATTGCAATGACCTCTTTGAGGAGGTGCGTAGGGTAGCTTATTTTTAACTTGAATTTTTGCTTCGT
>JAFGEV010000073.1 GCA_016931385.1 Prolixibacteraceae bacterium | reverse complement strand
GTAAAATTGTTGAGGGTGATGAATGGGAAACCGACCCCATTATCGATTTAAATTCGATGATCGAACTTGAGGGAATTGAATTCACAAAAACGACCATCAAAAGCAAAATTTATGTGATTGGTAAAGAAAACCTTACCATATCGGGAAACAATTTTGAAACCGTCAGGCTTGAACAACAGGTCGATGCCACCCTTAAAGGCAGCTTACCAATGGATGATTACACGTATGACCTCACGTATGTAATTGACGAACGTATTGTTATGAACCTGGTGGAAGATATTGGAATAGTAAAATCAGAAATAAACTACAACACCTTTAAAGTAACCATTAAAGTTGATGGAATGGAAGTACTTGAGATTGGCTTAACCGGAGTTGAAAGTTATGAACTGGACAATTATGAGATATCGGCCTTTACGGAACCGGCCAATGAAATGGTAAGCACTGTAAAAAGTTCAACATTGAAAGACGAAAACCTTCAGACAAAATTGATCGGCCTGGCCAACAAAATTAACAGGCAGGTAACCAGTTCGTGTAAATTATATTGATTAGCAAAAAAACACTCAAAGCGTTTTACAAAAAAACAAGAAAAGTTATGTTGAAAAAAAACTTCTTATGCTTATTCTTTCTTTTGTCATTTCAATATTTAAATGCTCAAAAAGTATTTACAACAATAGACTCTATTGGAAAAATGCCTGTTTTTGAAGGATTTGTTGGAGGTGAGATTCTTACAACAGCCTGGAATGGAGGGGAAGGATTTTCACTAAACTACATTGATAAGCTTAATAGGTTAAATGAATTATTTCCTATTCATGGAAAAGCCAGAATTAACTCTCCATATTTATCATGTTATGTTGACTATAGTAATGCAATTCTGTCAAACGATTTTTTAAACACAACAACTGATAATTTTTATGGGCCTTCAGGTTATGTTCCAAATTATGAATTTAAAGTTGGGACAACAATCTATTTGTTCAAGTTTAAAAAAGAACAAAACGAATATATAAAACTTACTTCAGAATATGTTAACTCCACTCAAACTTACGTTACAGGTTTTAATACAATGGTCCCTCATAGCTATTGGCTGGGCATTGATGGTGGTTATTACGAGCGAAAATTTCCAATGGTATACAGAGAAGAGAATACATCCAATAGGTTCGAAAAAAATTACTACTGGGATTCTTATGGCATATCAGGCTTTTTTGTTGGATTATCGCTTCGGGAAATTGTGGCATTTAAAATGAATATCTTAACTGATGATCTGAAGGCATATTCACTAAAAAGATACAGATCTGTTGAATACGGGATTAAATTTATTTTCACCAAACCCCTACCTGATAATCCTCCCAATTTCAATTACTTTGAATATTCACAATTTGGAATGAATCTTTGGACATCCTTTGGCGGTATGGGATTGGAATTGGGAATACTACCTGGAAGGATCCAGGATTGGTACTTTAGAATGACTTATACCATTCCAATTACAATTGGAAATATTATAAACGTAAACCTAAATTAACTATGAGAATTTTTAGATTGTTTTTTTTCCCTCTCGTTCTATTATTATTTGTTTTTACTTCCTGCAAAAACCAGCTTCCCGAAGCATCAATCATTGCCCCGACAACAGGTGATGAATTTACCGTGGGGGAAACAGTCTCAATTATTTTAAACGCCAAAGACCCCGATGGGAAAGTAAAAACAATTGAAATATTTGCCGGGAACGAACTACTTACAACGCTCTACTCAATTCCATTTATCTATGAATGGGATACCGAAGACATGGAACCGGGTGATTATACCATAACAGCATATGTGTACGACGATAAAGATGACGTATCGACCGTGAACACCACAATTGAGCTCCTGCAATACATGGAACCCCCAACTGTTGAAACGCTGGCTGCTACAGAAATTTCAGAATCAACAGCCACACTAAACGGGAACATTGTTTCAGACGGGTTTACACCCATTACCGAAAGTGGTTTTTACTGGGGTACAAATAGTAATCCGGGCTCAGACGACAATGTTGAATTGGTAAACAATACATCAGGAAATTATTCTTTTACATTAACAGGGCTTGAAGCGAGTACAACGTATTACTTTTGTGCGTATGCAATTAACAAAAAGGGCGAGGTAAAAGGCAGTGTAAAAAGTTTTACTACAAATAAAGAGATCGAAGTTGGAACCTTTACCGACTCTCGTGATGGCCATGTTTACAAAACTTTGAATATTGACGGGACTATCTGGATGACTGAGAACATGGCTTATTTGCCTTCAGTTTCTCCATCCTCTGAAGGATCAGATTACAACAAATATTATTATGTTTATGGTTATGAGGGCATTGATGTTTCAGAAGCCCGAAATTCTGAAAATTATTCAAAATATGGAGTTTTGTACAACTTGCCTTCGGCCCTTTATGCTTGCCCCTCGGGATGGTATCTTCCCCGGGACAGAGACTGGGAAAAACTAGGCAGTTATATTAGTAAAAACTTTGGCCCATATAGTTTAGATGCAGATGGTTCATGGCTAAATATCGGAATTCATTTAAAATCAAGCTATGACTGGCAGGATGGCGATAATGGCTCAGACGATATTGGTTTCACCGGATTACCCGGAGGGGCCAGAACCAGCAACGGTATGTTTTATGGAAAAAATAATTTTGCTGTGTGGTGGACTTCTACAGAAAGTAATTATAATGAGTATTGGATGTGGACACTTCAAACATGGGACAATAATTTATCAAAAGATGAATTTTACAGGATGTGGGGATTGAGTGTTCGGTGCATCAAAGCCAATTAAAAAAATAAAAAACATCTGGATTATAAATAAGAATTTTCAATTTTCAATCAAATAACCTCTATCTTTTATATTTTTAACAACACAATTAAAAACAGTATAAACATTAAACACATTGTAATGAAAAGGAACTTTATTTGGATTATTTTTTTAACAGGGATAGTAGCATTTTCATCATGCAAAAAAGACATGGGCTTTTTGGAAAACCTGGGTGAAATTGACGAATTGTACCCAATTATTGTAAACGAAAAATTTGGATATATTGATACCAAAGGTGAAATCGTAATCAGTCCGATTTACGAGAAAGACCTTGATAATGAATATGAATTGTTCTTTGTAAACGGGCTGACACCAGCCTCAACCGATGGGGAAAAATACGGCTTCATTAACAAAGAAGGCGAATTTGAAATATCGCCTATTTATGACTGGGTCTACTCCTTTTCCAAAGAAGGGTTGGCTTTGGCTGAAAACGGGGATTCATGGTATTTCATCAATAAAGAGGGCAACCCTGAAGTTATGCTGAACCAGTATGATGATTTCAGTTGTTATTTCTGGGATGGTATGGCCTGGGTTGAAGATGATGATGGAGATGAAGGTTTTATCGACACCGATGGAAAACTGGCCATTCCATGCATCTATTACAATGTACACCGTTTTAGCGAAGGCCTGGCATGGGTAAAAATGGACGAAGATGATGATTACATGGCCATCGACAAAGAAGGAAAAGCGGTTACACAGGCTATTTTTGAAAGCACACAACCTTTCTCTGAAGGATTGGCTGCCGTAAGGGTTGGCGATTACTGGGGCTTTGTTGACACAAAAGGGAAATATACAATATCGCCTCAATACGACTGGTGTGGCAGTTTTTATGAAGGGCTGGCCATTGCTGTTTTAAATGATAAAGAAGGATTTATTAATCAAAAAGGGGAATGGGTTGTCATGGCCCAGTATGATTACTGCCATGAATATTCGAGTGGCTTTGCTGCTGTCAGATTGAACGACAAATGGGGGTTTATTGATAAAAACGGCGAGTGGGCAGTCCAGCCCATATTCAATGATGCGCTCTTTTTCATTGGCGAACTTGGCATGGTTCAATTCGATGAAGACGATGAATTCATAACATGGATCAACAAAGAGGGCGACATAATCTGGAGGGACCAGAGCAAAAGCGCTTCACTTGACACTAACCCTTCAACTTTCTGGAAAAACCTGAAAGAAAAAGACAGGGGCGAACTCAGGCAACAGTTGCATGAGCAACTCGGGATTTAAATTCCACGGATGTACGAATGATAAAAATAAAGGCGCCCGTTTGAGCGCCTTTATTTTTATGAATAATGAAAAGTTATTCTTTCGTTTCTTCTTCTGAAGATTTTTCTTCAGCGGGTTTTTCTTCTTCTTCAGTTGCCTCAGCTCCTGTTTCTTCTACATTTTCCTCAACTGTCTCTACAATAGTTTCTTCTTCAACAGTTTCAGCTGCAGTTTCTTCAACTTCTGGTTCAGCAACCTCATCTTTGACTTCTTCAACAACTTTTTCCTCAGCAACTGCTTCTTCAGCTTTCGTTTCAACTACTTCTTCAACAACCTTAGCCTCCTCTACCGGAGCTGCTGTTGATTTTGTTTTTGCAGATGTTTTTGCTGCAGGTGTTGCTGTTTCGGTTTTTTTCTTCGAAGCTCCACGGCGCCTGCGCGAAGTTGTTTTCTTTTCTTCTTTTGCGGCCAGCATGTTTTCGTTGTAATCAACCAGCTCGATAATACACATTTCGGCGTTGT
>JAFGEV010000072.1 GCA_016931385.1 Prolixibacteraceae bacterium | reverse complement strand
TAATCCAAAACGATGACGAAGTCCATGTTGTAAACCCGATGGGAAATGCCAACATTAAAAACATCGATATTGAAGGGCTGAAAGCCAGCTATGCACCACAAAAAATCATAGAAACCGGGGGAATCATTGTTGATGAAAGGGATGCCAAACAATACAACTGGGTAAGTATTGGTCAATATGACTGGCTCACAAGCAATCTGGCTTTTGAAACACCTGAAAGCAAGTGTTTTGAAGATGAAAACTGGATTGATTGCAACACCTATGGGAGATACTACACTTGGGAGACTGCTCTGAACGCCTGCCCTGAAGGCTGGAAACTCCCTTCGGTTGATGAATGGAATATGCTGCTTACCGAACTAGGAGGTGGAAATAATGCTTACCAAAAACTAACCAACAACAATCCTCAAGGCATTCAGCTAAAAACAGGTGGTTATTATTACGATAAAAGCACATTTGTCAATACCGGCGAATATGGCTATTTCTGGACCTCGACCCCCGATGGTGCAGGTTCCGCGATATGCATTTGGCTAAACCCGGTTGAAGGATCACTTTTGGAATTCAGCAGCAGCACGGCACATTACAGGAATATAAGGTGTGTGAGGGAATAATAAAGGATTCTAATGAACACCTGTTTGTCAAAAATGATATCATTGAGACTACAGGAACAATTCAAAAAATATTTGAAACAAAAACAAGAGTGAACTGTAATAAAATATTCATTTATCAATATGCCTCTCTATATTTCTCATCTTCATCTTCGTTCATAATGCTTAAGTAATTGTTATACCTGCTGTAGGCAACCACTCCGTTTTCAACGGCTTTAAGTACAGCACATCCAGGTTCATGGGTATGTGTACAGTTGTTGAAACGACAGTTTTCTGATATTCTAAAAATCTCTGGAAAGTAGTGGCTTACATCGTCATTTTTCATGTCAATCATTCCAAACGACCGTATGCCGGGTGTGTCAATTATATATCCGCCAATTGATAATTCAAACATCTCGGAAAAAGTAGTGGTATGTTTTCCGCTTTTATGATAATCGGAAATAGCATCAGTTTTTAAATTTAACGATGGGTCAATTTTATTTACGATGGTTGATTTTCCAACACCCGAGTAACCTACAAAAACACTTATTTTTCCTTGCATGGCAAGTTTCAGTTCATCAAGTCCCTGGCCGGTTAATGCTGAAGTACCTATACACTTATAACCAATTGAATGATAAATGCCATACCATTCATTGATAAGTTCCATTTCGGCATCGTTGTAAAGATCTATTTTATTGAAAATTAAACTGGAAGGGATATTATATGCTTCAGAAGTCACCAAAAAACGATCGATGAAGTTCAATGGGGTATATGGGTAATTGGCTGTTGCAACAATAAAAGCCTGATCGATATTTGAAGCGATAATATGTGATTCTTTCGATAGGTTAACCGACTTCCGGATGATGTAATTTTTCCGTTCATTTAGTTTTGTGATAATCCCTAAGCGAAGTCCTTTTTCTGAGTATTCTTCCTGCGGAAAAAAGTGCACAGTGTCGCCTACCGAAATGGGATTGGTTGTGCGAATGCCCTTTATGCGGAGTTTCCCTTTAATGCGGCATAAATAGAATTCACTTCCTGTTTTAACTGTATAGTGGCTGCCTGTTGATTTAAAAACCAATCCTGTTAGCTCTCTCATAGGAATTTTTTTGAAGCTAAGGTAGCATAATAAAACACAAATGGGAACCAATCTGTGACGATTGACTCCCATTTCGCTTTGGGATTTTGTTCCTAAAGTGTCAGGCTACGGTTATTATTCCGGCTACTAGTCAAACTTACGTTTGGCTATTGCCCATATCTTTCAGCGAGCTTTTTACAGCAACGCTTCAAGAGTGCCCGTTCGTTAATTTATGGAGTTCCCTTGCGGGCATTCCGTTGTGATTAACTTACCGGACGAAGTGTTTTCAGCATTCCTTACGATTGCCGAAGCAATCATTCAGAAAAACCGTTGCTTCACTTTCGATCGGCAACCGGCCTGCAAAAACATTTCTTTCGAAATTATTTTTACTGCTTCAAACCCAACCAGTTTTCAACCCGACTATTTCATTCGTTGTAATGCGAACATTATTCTGAACAATACACCTATGCCTCACGAGAAGCAACGTGGCCAACCCTTTCGGGTATGCCTGTGTATTCGTTGGTTGCTTTGGGCATGCAAGCCTAAACAATACAGCCCATGAACTCCCTGAATAGTTGCCTATTCGGGGCTTCATTCCGTAGTGAAACCGAGATAACACTTCGGAATAGCTTCCAACAGTCAATAGTTGTTTAAGAAAACCCGTGCCTGCAGCATAAAGCTACATACAACCGATGCAATGAGGTTGCCCTCTAATCCGTGAGGATTATGCACTCTTCCTGCACGAAGCAGAAAGCAATCTTAAACAATTTGGGTAAGTCAGGAGTTTCCTCCTTACTGTTTTTTGGAAACGGTTTTCACCGCTTTTAACTCCTTTGCAGAAGTTATTCCCAAAAATTACTTGTGGCTGATGCAAAACTTTTGGTAAAGCAACCAGCTTTTCCGTTACCTAAGCAACGTTTTACCATTCATTCACTGTTGCATGATTAAATGTTCAAGCAATTCCCAATTGAGTTGAATACTTTGGTTGACAGACTATGAAAGAACGAATCCTTCCAGGTTCTGACTTCGGCTTCTTTTTACGAGGGAGCTTTTCAACTCCGAAGATCAATTCCTGGCCTCAACTAAGCTGCCTTTCCTTAATCCTCGTTTTCAGAAGCGGATTTTATCACTCACCTGATATATCAAATATAGTATCAATACGATTGTTGTACAAGAAATAAACACTTTTTGTATTAAATTGATATTAAACACGATATCAACCAAACAATACTTCTTGTAAGTGTTGTTAAAACTAACACGTAAAAAAGTCAACCCCAAGTTATCAACAGGTGTTGATAACTTTACAAACAAAAATTGAAAAGATTTTGCTTACTAAAACACAAATCAAGATTGATTTTTCAATTGTGAAGGGTGAAATTATTAGAAATTTTTTGACAAATTAAATGATAATTTCTCCCCGTTGACGGTTCCTGAAACGAACAATTCGGGTGTATCCGGCTTCTTTAAGTTTTTTCAGTGCCAAATCGAAATGGCGAGCAACATGATTTGGTGCATGGGCATCGGAACCTAATGTTATGGGAATTCCTATTGAAGCAGCTGTTTCAAGAATTTTCTGATTTGGGAAAAACTCGCCGCATTCACGATCTATTCCGCTGGTATTTAGCTCAATTACCGTATTGGCTTCTTTAATGACTTTTAATGTATTTTCTATAAGTTGAGATTGGTCAGTTTCTGGCCAGCAATTAAATTTTTTAATTAAGTCGAAATGCCCAATAATGTCGAATAAACCCGATTTAGCAGCCATTTGAACCAGTTCAAAATATTGTTTGTACAATTCGTCGTTTGACCATTTTCCATAAAGAGAGCGGTCAGTATCAAAATTCCAGTTGTTTAAAAAATGAACAGAACCAATAACATAATCGACAGGGAAATAAGCAATAACCTGCCTGATTTCTTCTTCTTTATCGGGGAAATAGTCAAGTTCAAGGCCGAAGCGGACCTGAACATCTTCCGAAAATTCGTCACATAAATTTTTCAGGTTCTCACGCATAACCGGAAAATCGATTTCATCTACACACCAATCAACAGAAGCAAGTGTAATGTGATCAGAAAAACCAATTTCGGCAAGGTCTTTTTTTCGGGCATTTGCCAAGTACGCCGGATACGTATCCTTGCCATCGGAGAATGTAGTATGAATATGATAGTCGACCAGATAACTCATAGAAAAGGTTGGTTTATTTTCAGATCAATAAAATTAGTATTTTACAAAGCAAGTTACCCTCATATTACTTTTTTTTTTGCTTAAATTCGTAAACACTGTAACAAAACAATAATGATCGATCTGAAAACAAACAAAAAAACAGTAATCGCAATGTTGCACGTGCCTGCATTGCCAGGCACACCAAAAAATTCCTTAAATATCGGCCAAATAATTAACCAGGTTTCAAATGAAGCTGATATATACTTAACATCAGGCATTGATTCGCTAATGATTGAAAACATGCATGATGTACCTTATATTAAACAATCGGTTGGGCCTGAGATTATTGCTTCAATGACTGCCATTGCTGTTGAACTTAGGAAAATGACTGAAAAACCGCTTGGAATACAAATTTTGGCTGCAGCCAATAAACAAGCTTTGGCAGTGGCTCAGGCAGCAAATTTTGACTTTATCAGGGCCGAAGGTTTTGTTTTTGGCCATGTTGCCGATGAAGGTTACATCGATAGCTGTGCAGGAGAATTACTTCGTTACAGGAAAATGATTGGCGCTGAAAACATTGCCGTTTTTACTGATGTTAAAAAGAAACACAGTTCTCACGCTGTTACTTCCGATATTTCGCTGTCAGAAACTGTAAAAGCTGCTGAATATTTTTTGAGCGATGGCATAATAATTACAGGGAATTCAACAGGATCTGCCCCTTCCTTGAATGATGTAAAAACAGCTAAAAGGTCAACTTCCCTGCCTGTACTTATTGGCTCAGGTGTTGATAGTGAAAACATAGAAGAATTTTGGCCCCACGCCGATGCATTTATCATTGGTTCAGCTTTTAAAAAGTCAGCGATTTGGATGAACGTTGTTGAAGAGGATCGTGTAACAAATCTGATGAAAAAAATACAAATACTTCAAATTGAAAAATAAACAAACTACTTATGAAATTCGAAATTTGGCATTATTGGGTAATTGCAGCTTTTTTCTTTTTTTTACTTGAAGTTTTCGTTCCGGGTTTTATTCTGGGCAGTATCGGATTAGGTTGTTTACTCGCAATGACCGGCGCTTTGTTTAACCTTCCACTATGGTTTTGTGCAATTCTGTTTATTGCAGGTTTTTTTGTAGGGATCACCATGCTGAAACCATTGCTTAATCGGATGGAAAAATTGAATGAAGTTAAAACCAATGTTGATGGCTTAATTGGCCGGACAGGAAAGGTTATCGAACGTATAGACCAGGATTCGGGATACGGCCGGGTAATGGTTGACGGTGACGACTGGAAAGCTGTATCATATAGCCATGATAGCATTGAAAAAGGTACAATTGTTGAAATTGTTGCCATCGAAAGTATTGTAATAACTGTAAGGCCATTGGCCAAAAACAATACTCAAGCGGAAATCAGCGCAGATGAAAAGCCAATTGCCGATACCTTGAAAAACAACCTGGGATTGATTGTAACCAGGGGCAATAAAAAAGAAGTTGTGCATTTCGAAAATATTTTTTGTATCTATTCCAATCAAAAAACAACTTACCTGGTAACTTCCGGGGGAAAAGAAATGGTTCTTGATGAATCGCTCGAAAAACTTGAAGAGCGTTTAGACCCGAAAAAATTCTTCAGGGCAAACCGTCAGTTCATCATCACTCCGAGAGTTGTAAAAGAGTTTAAAACGAAAGATGAAGGTAAACTCGAAATTGCCCTGAATGCCTTATCAAATCTGCCTTCCTGCATTTCAGTCAGCAGGCTGAAAGCCCATGCATTTCGGAAATGGTTCGAAAAACAGGTCTGAATACCAAAATGAATTCATCCGGTTTTTTCTGTCATTTCAGAAAGGAAATTCCAGAAAAATTTTTACCAATGAATGATCAGGGGTAAATTTGACTCATCGTTCAACAAAAAATTTGAAATTATGGAATTTGAAGTTTGGCATATTTGGCTGATCGCGTCTATTGTATTTTTTATACTTGAAATTTTCCTGCCATCGTTTGTAGTGATAAATTTCGGAGTTGGCGCTTTGTTTGCAACTATAATTGCCGGAATGGGAGGTACAATTCAGTGGCAAGTTGTAGTTTTCAGCGTAACAAGTTTGGCAAGTTTCTTTTTAATAAGGCCTGCTCTTAAAAAATGGGCTTACAGGCGTAGCGATAAAGTTGAAACAAACATGAACGCCTTGGTTGGCAGAAAAGGGGTTGTTTCGGAAACAATTGACCCGGATAAAAATACCGGAAGAATACTTATCGATGGCGACGACTGGAAAGCACGTTCTTTAGATGGAAGTATAATTGAAAAAAATAAAAAAGTAACTGTAACAAAGGTTGACAGTATTGTAATGGAGGTGAAAGAAACTTGAGTATTCAATGTATAATAAATTGTCTTTTTAAATTAAATATTAACCAATAAACGTATTAACTATGGACCCGATTTTAATTATTCTGATTTTTGTGGCACTTTTTGTAATCATATTTGCCGCAGCCGGTATCCGCATTGTTCAACAATCGCAAACAATGATTATTGAACGATTGGGGAAATACCACAAAACACTTGTTTCGGGATTTAACATCATTATCCCGATTTTCGACAAACCCCGTCAGATTACCTGGCGTTATACCCGAGAAGATTTCGATGGACGTAAAGTTGTTGTCTTTAAATCGCGCGACCGTGTCGACCTGCGGGAGACTGTGTACGATTTTCCCCGGCAAAATGTTATCACCCGGGATAATGTGGGCACCGAAATTAACGCTTTGCTCTACTTTCAGATCATGGATCCTGTAAAAGCGATCTATGAAATTGAAAATTTACCCGATGCCATAGAAAAACTCACACAAACTACTTTGAGGAATGTAATTGGTGAAATGGATCTGGATGATTCGCTCTCTTCGAGAGACACTATTAACAGCAAACTCAGGATTATCCTTGATGATGCTACCAACAAGTGGGGTGTAAAAGTCAACCGGGTTGAACTTCAGGATATAAATCCTCCCAAGGACATTCGCGATGCAATGGAGAAACAGATGCGTGCCGAACGTGATCGCCGGGCTCAGATTCTGGAAGCTGAAGGATCAAAAAAAGCAAAAATCCTGGAATCGGAAGGTTATAAAGAATCACAAATTAACCGCGCTGAAGGTGAAAAACGATCTGCAATATTAACTGCAGAAGGTGTAGCCGAAGCTCGAATAAAAGTTGCACAAGCTGAAGCCGAAGCCATTAATAAGATCAAAGAAGCAGTTGCTGCAGCAGGTGACCCAATTCAGTATATGGTTGCGATTAAGTATATCGACACCTTGCAGAATATGGTTCAGGGTGAAGATACAAAAACGGTATACATGCCTTTCGAAGCAACAGGTGTTCTTTCTTCGCTTGGAGGAATAAAAGAATTGCTGCAATCGAAATAAGTTTTTGACCGTAAAAGGCCAAAGCTGTCTTTTCTAAATATTCTTTTTTAAAGGAATTCTTTACTTTATTGAAGTTTTTATAAGGTGCTGCATAAATGTGGCAGCACCTTTTATTGTCAAAAAAATAATAGGCATGAGAGAGTTAGTTATTTTATTTACCTTCATTCTTTGGGCGCTGGGCGCAAAAACAGCCGAAGTGTTAGCCAAATCAAACACCTCCGATATTTCGATTATTTCGGAAGGAGTAGAGCTAAAAGGAACAACCGAAGAACCTGATTCTAAAAAGAATTTTCCGGTTATTTTACTCATTGCCGGATCGGGACCAACCGACCGCAATGGCAATCAACCAGGCCTGACGAATAATTCATTTAAAATGCTGGCACACGAACTTGCACTTAATGGAATTGCATCGGTCAGGTACGACAAAAGGGGAATTGCACAAAGCTACTATGAAGGTTTTTCAAATGCATCGGTACGTTTCGACCATTATGTTACCGATGCAGTAAACTGGATTAAATATCTGAAGGAAAATGAAAAGTACTCAAAGGTATATGTGGCCGGGCTAAGTGAAGGGTCACTTATTGGAATGCTGGCCGCAGAACAGGCCGGGGCCGACGGGTTCATTAGTTTAAATGGCCCCGGCCGCCCGGCCGATGAAATTATAATGCAACAGGTTTCCAGACCGGGGACACCCGAAAATGTAATTGAAGAAGTAAAAACACTTATTGCAAAAGTAAAAGCAGGAGAAACTACCCGGGAAATTCCACCCTATCTTATGAACCTGTTTAACCCCGATATTCAGCCTTATTTGAAATCATGGTTCAGGTATAATCCAGCTACTGAGATTGGTAAATTATCTGTTCCGGTTCTGATTATTCAAGGTGAAAACGATATTCAGGTTAAAGCAGAAGATGCAGATATATTATTTAATGGAAATCAATCGGCAAAAAAAGTTCTCATACCGGGTATGAATCATATCCTTAAAAATGCAGAAAAAGATTTTCAGCTCAATTATGCAACCTACAACAATCCTGAATTACCTGTTAATGATGAACTAATAAGAGAATTGGTATTATTTATTTAATGAAATTTTATAGTTTGTTTTTTATCCATTTGTTCAAGCCGTTGTTTACCGATAAGCAGCGGCTTTTTTGAGGTTCATTTTTTCACTAAACTTCCGTTATATTCAACTTTACCTTTATTCAAACAGATTTCGTTCGTAAAGTTTTCGGGTATTTCGTCCCTGAAATGCGAAATAAATACCATTGTGCAGTTTTGGTCAAGGGCAATTTTGTTGAGTAACTGTTTAAAAAGAAACAGGTTGTTGGTATCCAATCCCTGAAAAGGTTCATCAAGCAAAAGGAGGGGAGGCTTTTTAACTAAGGCTCTCACAATTAAAACCATTCTTTGCTGAGACGCTGACAGATGGTTGAAAGGTTTTTCGGAAAGGTTTTCGATACCGATATACGATAGCCATTGACGGGCAAGTTTCTGATGAAATCCTGATGGTTTCATGAAAAGGCCTTCTGAGTCAAAAAATCCGGAGCATACAACGTCAAGGGCTTTTAATCTTGTAGGAAAATACTGTTGCATCTCAGGAGAAACAAAGCCGGTTTTTGCTTTTATATCCCAGATTGATTCGCCGC
>JAFGEV010000071.1 GCA_016931385.1 Prolixibacteraceae bacterium | reverse complement strand
TGAGTTCCTGAATTGTTTTGCATTTTAATTATTTTATTGATTTAATAAATGCAGTTAGCATAGCTTCTATCTCTTTTAAATCATTGTATAGCTCTACATATTTTTTTTGTTCTAAAAAATTAAGGTTCTTCGATATTTCAATCTGTGTTTGAAGTTCGAAAAGCGATCCCTTCGATATTTGCAAAAATCGTTTGAACTCGGCTGGAGACTTTCGTCCAAAACCTTCAGCGATATTGGAAGGGATTGAAATAGCACTTCTTCTCAATTGACTTGTTAATCCGTAAAGTTCTTCCTGTGGAAAAATCCTTGTTGTTTTGTACAGTTTTGTAACAAAATCCATTGATTTCTGCCAAACTTTAATTTCTCTAAATGAATTCATAATTAAATAGTTTAAGGTTAATATTTATAAAAAAATCTCTTTTCGTCAGTTATTCAGACAGTAATAATCTAAAGTACTAAGGCACTAAGGCACTAGAGTACTTATAACTTCAAAAAATTTTCTAAAATCCTCGCTCCAACCTTCTGGCTTTTTTCAGGGTGAAACTGGGTTGCATAAAAATTGTCCTTTTGTAAAGCGGCACTGAATGGATTGATATAGTCGCACACAGCAGCAGTATGTTCCCCAACCTCGACATAATACGAGTGCACAAAATACACATACTGGCCTTCAATTTCGGGCGACAAGATGTAACTTTTCAGGTTGTAAATACTATTCCATCCCATGTGAGGAACTTTAGTAATGTATTCCTGCCCTATAGCAGGCCTGAAAAGTTTTACCTTTTCGTTGAAAATACTCAGGCATTCCACATCTCCCTCTTCGCTATGTGCACACATTAGCTGTTGTCCCAGACAAATTCCCAACACGGGCTGTTTCAAACTTCGAATCAGCTCATCGAGTTTGTGCTCTTTAAGGTAAGCCATAGTTGTGCTGGCCTCACCCACGCCAGGGAAGATAACTTTGTCGGCAGCAAGAATTTTTTCAGGATCGGCAGTGATTTCAGCTTTCACACCCAACCTCATCAGCGCATTGTTAACCGATTCGATATTCCCGGCGTTATATTTAATTATGACGATTTTCATGAAATTTTTTCGTATTTGTTGTTATAACCAAAAGTCATTTTTTCTAATTTTGATACAATTCCCGGCGCATTCTTCTAACGGTTAGGAAGTCGGATTCTCATTCCGAAAACAGGGGTTCGATTCCCCTATGCGCTACAGATTATTCTTTCAGTAACTTATTAATCACGTCTTTCATCTGGTTAAATTCTTCTTCTTTAAATAACCTGGTCAGGAAAACAATTTTTCCATTTTTATTAATTATGATGTTCCTGGTTACACCAGCATCGGGCACGGTGAACTTTTCGAAAATTGAACCTTCTGTATCGAGTGCAACAGGATATGTTATTCCAGTTTGTTTTTGAAATTCAACAACTGTTTCTTCGTCTTCTTTCAAATCGATACCCAAAAGTGCAAAATCAGGATTATTTTTATGCTTAAGCCAGATTTCATTTTCGATGTGAGGCATTTCTTTTCTGCACACTCCACACCAACTGGCTGTAAACTGGAGCATAATCACTTTGCCACGCAAGTCGCTGATTTGTGTCTTTGATCCACCCGGTAATACCAGCTCAAAATCGGGCACTGTTTGACCCAACTCAATTTTATAGCCATAATCGTGAGGAATTTCATTTTGGTATTGCTGCGAAAAAGCCATTCCTGATACCAAAGTCATTACAAGCAAAAGTGAAGGTTTCTTCATAATGTATCAACTAAAAACAACTGTGCGGTTATTGTATACCAGAATTTTCCGGTTTATATGTTTAGCTACTGCTTTCGACAGCACGATTTTTTCAAGGTCGCGGCCTTTGGCAATCAGGTCGTTTACTGTATCCTTATGGCTGATATGGGCAACTTCCTGTTTTATAATCGGACCGGCATCAAGCTCGGGCGTAACATAATGGCTGGTAGCACCAATGATCTTTACTCCCCGTTCGTGAGCGGCATGATAAGGCTTTGCTCCAACAAATGCTGGCAAGAACGAATGGTGAATGTTAATTATTCTGTTCGGGAAATGGGTTATAAAATCATCCGAAATAATCTGCATGTATCTTGCAAGCACAATGAAGTCGATTTTGTACTTTTTAAGTAAAGCCAACTCTTTTGCTTCCTGTTCAGCCTTGTTGTTTTTCGATATCGGGAAAACATGATAATCGATACCAAACCCTTCAGCTACCGGCTCCATGTCGGGGTGGTTGCTGATAATTAGCGGGATATCAACATTCCACTCGCCCGCTGTGTAACGAGCCAGCAAATCGAAAAGGCAATGCGACATTTTTGACACAAAGATTGCCATCCTTGGTCTTACATCCGAGAAGTGAAGATGGAATGTCATATTGTGTTTTTTGCCAATGAGCGTTTCAAAGTAATCGGCAATTTTTTCTTTTGGAATAACAAAATGTTCAAGTTCCCATTCAATACGCATGTAAAAAAGTTTTTCTTCCCTGTCGACATGCTGGTCGAGGTAAAGAATGTTACCGTTATTGGTATTGATAAACTCGGTTACAAGTGCAAGCAATCCTTGTTTATCGGGACAATGCAACAGCAAGATTGCTGTGTTTTTTTGTTCTGTTTTTGGTTGTATACGTTTCATATTTCAATATTAACCACAAAGTGCACCAAGGATAACACTAAGTACACAATGCTTTATAAGATTACTCTTTTGATTCCGTCTTTTAAATGCTTTACATTGAAGTTTACAAGAAGGCCTAACTTGCATTCCGACAACTTTAGGTAAGTGAGTATTTGTGCCATGTGAACTTCATTTAACGCCTCAACTGCTTTCAATTCAACAATTACCATATTTTCAACTAATAAATCTATCCGATATCCAACATCTAATTTAACCTCTTCTTATATTAACGGAAGAGCTTTCTGCTTTTCAACTTTCAATCCACTTTTTCTAAGCTCATAACACAAACATTCCTCATAAGCACTTTCCAACAAACCAGGCCCTAAAGCCGTATGCATCTTAAATGATGAATCAAGCACTTTTTTAAAAACAATTTCAATTTCCATTATCAAATATCCCTTTGTGTTGAACTTAGTTTCCTTTGTGGTTAAAGAACCCCCTTTGTCGAAGGCAATTCAAAATTAAATACATCTTTCTTTATGGCCATTTTGATGGCCTTGGCCAGGGCTTTAAAAATACCTTCAATTTTGTGGTGTTCATTCTGCCCTTCGGCTTTTATATTCAGGTTGCATTTTGCAGCATCGCTGAACGACTTGAAAAAATGCATGAACATTTCGGTTGGCATGTCTCCTACTTTTTCTCTTATGAATTCAACATTCCATACGAGCCATGGGCGGCCACCAAAGTCGATAGCCACCTGTGCCAGGCTATCATCCATAGGCAAACAAAAACCATAACGTTCAATGCCTCGCTTATTCCCAAGAGCAATGAAAAATGCTTCTCCCAAAGCAAGGGCAGTATCTTCAATTGTGTGGTGTTCGTCCACTTCCAAATCACCTTTGACAATAATCTTCAGATCGATTCCTGAGTGACGCCCGATTTGCTCAAGCATGTGGTCGAAAAAACCAAGCCCGGTTGAGATGTTTGTTTTACCTGATCCATCAAGATCGATCCAAACATCTATATCGGTTTCTTTAGTGGTACGTTTAACCGAAGCAGTGCGATCAATCCTGGCCACTTCGGCATATACATCATCCCAATTTGTGGTTTTCAAAACACAAACTTTGTTCATGTCCTTTTCAGTAAGCAATTCATCAGAAGCATCGCTCAACCAGATCGCCTTACATCCAAGGTTTTTGGCCAACTCAATATCGGTAATACGGTCGCCTATCACGTAGCTGTTGGCCATATCGTAACTTCCATCGAGGTATTTGCCCATCATTCCTGTCCGGGGTTTCCTGTTTGGCGAATTCTCTTCAGGCAGGCTTGGATCGATGAGAATATCATTAAAAACGATCCCTTCGCCCTCGAAAGTCTTCAGTATTTTATTTTGTGCAGGCCAAAAGGTTTCCTCAGGGAATGAAACCGTTCCAAGCCCATCCTGGTTTGAAACCATTACCAGTTCGTAATCGAGGTTTTTGGCAATAAGATACATATTGCGGAACACCCCCGGATAAAACTCAAGTTTTTCCAGGCTGTCGAGCTGGTAATCTTCTGGTGGTTCAATTACCAGGGTTCCGTCGCGATCGATGAATAAGACCTTTACCCCCCGACCCCCAGAAGGGGGGGCTTGACTACCCCCTAACCCCCTAAAGGGGGGATTATTGGTGTCTGCGTTATTGTAATAATCGTTCATTTTACTAAGTTTTAAAAGTACATAACTTCAAATCCGGTAGTTCCTTAAGTCTCCTTCAGGGGATTTAAGGGTTTCCCCCCTTTCCGCGGGCGCTGTAGCTCCCCAGCGGAGGCGCTAGGGGGTTGGGGGGTAATGTTTCAGCTTTTCGATTATCTCCCTGTTTTCTTCCGGGCTTCCAACAGTAATGCGCAGGCTTCCTTCGCAAAGTGCCACTTTCGATCGGTCCCGGACAATTACTCCCGAGTTCATCAGGTATTCAAATTTCTCACGGGCACCTTCCATTTTGACCAGTAGGAAATTTGCATCACTTGGATAGATCTTTTTCACAAAAGAAAATTGTTTCAGCTTTTCTGCAAGTTTAGCCCGTTCTTCGATAATGGTTTTTACCCAGGCATCTTTTTGTTCAGTGCTTTCAAGCGACTGCAACACCCTTTGCTGTGTGAGGGCATTGATATTGTAGGGATATTTAATCCTGCTCAACACAGTTACAATTTCTTGAGAAGCAAAAGCCATCCCCAGGCGTATGCCCGCCAATCCCCAGGCTTTGGAGAATGTTTGAAGCACCAATAAATTGGGATATTTATCCAGTTCATTCAGCAAGGTCGTTCCCGGTGCAAAATCGATGTAAGCTTCGTCAACCACAACAATACCATCGAAACCGGAAATCACCTTAAACATTTCTTCGCGATCAAGACTGTTAGCTGTTGGATTGTTTGGAGAACATAAGAACAGCAATTTAGTTTTCTCATCCGCTGCTGCCAGTAACTTCGTGGCCTCAATCTGATATTCATCGTTAAGCAATACTTTTCTGATTTCAATATCGTTAATGTCGGCAGCAACGGTATACATGCCGTACGAGGGTTCCATTATAACCACATTGTCGACGCCCGGTATAGCAAATGCGCGGTAAAGAAGATCAATGGGTTCATCGCTGCCATTTCCAAGGAAAATCTGATCGGTGCGGACACCTTTTAAGCCGGCAATCCGTTCTTTAACCTTTTGCTGATATGGATCGGGATAGCGGTTATAGCCGGTATCATAAGGGTTTTCGTTGGCATCGAGAAATACCGAGGCTGACCCGCTAAACTCGTCGCGTGCAGAGGAGTAGGGTTTTAACGCCAAGATATTGGGCCTTAACAAATTGTTAACACTCCAATTACCCCCCGCCCCCCTAAAGGGGGAGTTCACCCCCCATCCCCCTTTAGGGGGGGCTGGGATTTGTGCTTCGACAGAAGGTTTCATTATATTTTTATTTGAATTATTCTCCATCTATTCGTTGTTTAAGTTCTTTTTCAATTTTATTTAATACATTTTCAATATCTAATAAAACTTGTTCATTTGTAAAGCGTAAAACTTTTAAACCTAATTCTTCTAACTCAGAATCTCGGTTACAATCATATTCATATTGTTCAGGGATTTGATGATAACCACCATCGACCTCAATAATCAATTCTGCCTGATGACAATAAAAATCTGCAATAAAATATAAGATGGGATGTTGTCGTTTAAAACGAATACCCAATTTTTTAGCAGATAATTGTTCCCATAGAAAATTTTCAGCTTCAGTTGGATTTAGTCTAAGGTGTTTTGCAAATTCAAATAAAATTGGTTCAGCACCATAATTCATACTAACCTTTGCCCCCCCTTTAGGGGGCTGGGGGGTAAATTCCCTGCGCAGCACTGCTGCATTCTTATGTGCAAACAGCCCCTCGGCTTCGGCCATTTGCTCAATCACATGCCCCAGATTCAGGATACCTTCTTTTGAAATTTCCTGATAAGTTATCTTCCTGATAAAACTGTCAAGGTTTACACCACTATAGCTTTTTGCCCATCCATTTGTGGGAAGGGTGTGATTGGTACCCGAGGCATAATCGCCGGCGCTTTCTGGTGTGTAATTTCCGAGGAAAACAGAACCGGCGTTAATTATCTGCTCAGAGATATCGCAGTAATTTTTCATTTGTATTATCAGATGCTCGGGTGCATATAAGTTCATCATGTCGATCATTTCCTTTTCGGTTCTCACCAGAAATATTTTGCTGTTTCCAAGTGACTTCATTGCATAATCCATTCGTGGCAAAACGGCCAGTTGTTTTTCCAGTTCAACCTGGACATCAGCAATTAGTTTTTCTGAATTCGTCACAAGAATCACCTGACTGTCGGCACCATGTTCGGCCTGCGAAAGCAAATCGGCAGCAACAAAAGCCGGATTTGCTGTTTCGTCGGCCATAATGGCTACCTCGCTGGGGCCGGCCGGCATATCGATTGCCACATCGTTAATACTAACCAGTTGCTTTGCGGCAGTTACGTATTGATTGCCGGGACCGAATATCTTGTATACCTTAGGCACACTTTCTGTTCCGTAGGCCATTGCGCCAATAGCCTGGATCCCTCCTATCCTGAAAATTTTTGTAACACCCGAAAGTTGTGCCGCAAACAAAACAGCAGCAGGTAAACTTCCATCTTTTTGAGGAGGGGTACAAAGGACAATCTCTTTGCAACCGGCAATTTTTGCAGGAATCGCAAGCATTAATACTGTGGAGAACAATGGGGCAGTTCCTCCGGGAATGTATAAGCCCACTTTTTCGATGCCCACACTTTTCTGCCAGCACTTAACGCCTGGTGTGGTTTCAATCACTTCGGTTTTAAAATGTTGTGCCTCGTGAAACTTATAGATATTGGCGGCAGCACTTTCGATGGCATTTTTGAGCTGCAGAGAAAGCTTAGTTGCTCCGGCTTCAATTTCTTCATTCGACACCTGCATATCGTTAAGCTCAACCTTGTCGAATTGTGCTGTATATTTTCGAACAGCTTTATCGCCATTTGTTTTAACATCATCGAGAACAGCTTTCACCTTTTCGTTAAGCGAAGCCGTTTCGAAATTGGGGCGTTGCAAAAGCGAAGGCCAATCCGGTTTCGCCGGGTATTTTATTACCCCTAACCCCCCTGGCCCCCTAAAGGGGGGATTTTGAGTGTCTGCGTTATTGTTATTTTCATTCATTTTATTAAATCCTTATGCCCTTTCGGGTCTATAAAATGTTAATTCTTTTAATCACAGGGCATTGCCCTCCGGATTTTTCAGGACAAGTTATACTGATCCTAAAAAGCCCTTGACCTTAATTTAGTTTTATCAGTTATTAAAAAATAAAGAACATATCTCTCATATCTGGCAGTAAACTCCTCCCCCTTTAGGGGGCTGGGGGGGGTGATTGGAGTACTATATTATCATCTTCTCAATGGGCAGCACCAGTATTCCTTCTGCTCCCAGACTTTTCAGTTCAGAAATATTTTCCCAAAAAAATTTCTCTTCGATCACCGAATGAACCGAACTCCAACCGCTTTCAGCAAGTGGCATAACTGTTGGACTTTTCATACCCGGCAACATCTCAATAATTTTCGACAATTTTTCATTTGGCGCATTCAATAAAATGTATTTCTTTCCTTTTGAACGCTCAACCGACTCAACACGAAACAGCAGTTCGTCAAGGATACACTGTTTTTCCGGCGGCAAACCGGGGGTTTTAATCAGAACGGCTTCGCTTGGTGTAACAACCTCAACTTCCTGTAAACCGTTTGAAACAAGCGTTCCTCCTGAACTGACAATGTCAAAAATGGCATCGGCCAAACCAATTCCTGGCGCAATTTCAACCGAACCGGTTATTACATGTATCTCGGCATTAATCTTCTTTTCCCTAAAATATTTCTCGAGAATAACCGGATACGATGTGGCAATCTTTTTCCCTTCAAACCACTCCCGACCTGCATAAAATTCACCCTTTGGAATGGCCAGAGACAATCGACACCTGCTAAACCCGAGCCTTTTAACAAGTTCAACGTTTTTATCCTTCTCGAGCATCTCGTTTTCACCAACGATACCCACATCGGCCACCCCGTCGGCAACTGATTCCGGGATATCATCATCGCGAAGGTACAATACCTCTATTGGAAAATTCTTTGCAGGCGAAAGCAACTGGCGTTTTCCTATTGTAAGCTTTATACCGCACTCTTTAATCAGTTCAACCGATTCTTCGTTTAACCGGCCTTTGGTTTGAATTGCTATCCTTAATGTTGTCTCTGTTTTCATACATTTACAAAAATAAAAAAAGGCTTACTAATACAGTAAGCCTTCCGGTTGATGAATATTTTCGATCGGGACATATTCACATTAGCCTACTGCCAGGGCAGGTAAAAATGATGGCCGTGATGATGTCCGTTACGTATTGTCATGTCATTATAAAATTTCAGATGCAATAATAATTATAATTTGATTGTTTCCAAATACTTTTTCAAATAAACCTTAATAAAACAATCATAAATTAACACTTTCACTATATGTAATATTTCACATCCTAAAATCATTTCAATTTTTCATGTTAATATCCTTAAGTGAATTACTTAATGTAATGACCGATTGGCAGTAAAAAGATTATAAGGTTGTATTTTAAGGTAGTTTTTATTTTAAAAAATTCAACACAGCTGTTAAATGACAATTTATTCTAAAGATGGCCGGCTCATGATTCCTCTGGGCAAGAGGAAAAAGAGTACCCGTAAAGAAAGTGAAAAAAGAATCAGGTACATTGTTACCGAGGCTTATTGCCCCAATGGATGCAGCCTGATTGAAAAAGAGATTGAGATTAACGGGTTTCCCGGATTGCGTATTGCATTTAAAAGGGAAGGTATGAATGGAGAATTTATTGTTTCGGCCATTGAAGGCGATTTTGACAAAAAAATAATTCGCGGCCAGTTAATTGAAGGAGTAAAAGATGAACTTCTTTGTCCTCATTGTGGAATCCCGTTCGAAAAACTGGTCAATTGCAACTGCAAGCCTGGGGCCGAAATGGTTGTAATTGGGCTGACACCGAAACTGAATTGCAATAATGCCATTACATTTTGTAACGTTACCGGATGCTCAAACGGCGCTTTTATTAAATCGGGCGATGCCCTGATGCATGTGAGGCTGCACGAAGCGTTGTAATATCCTCATACAAATATATGTCATCCTCTCTAATTCATAAATTCAACAAAACGGGGATTTCCATGTAAATTTTCTATCTTTCGGTCATGCATTAAACATACATGATCATGAAATATCTCATTCCACTTCTAACGGCAATCCTTCTGCTGGCCTGCACAAGCCAGGAAGAAAAAGTCCCGACGTACCCTGTAGAAGCAGTCAACCTTAACCAGGTAACCCTTACCGATGAATTTTGGCTGCCCCGCATTGAGCAAATCCAAAAAGTGACTATTCCTTTTGCCCTCGACAAGTGTGAAAAAGAAGGACGTATGGATAACTTTTTGATAGCCGGCGGAGTTAAAGAAGGAAAGACCCGGGGGAAGATGCCTTTCGACGATTCCGACCTGTACAAAATAATCGAGGGGGCTTCCTATTCGCTGGTTATGTCGCCCGATCCGGAACTTGACAGGCACATCGATTCACTTATCTCGATCATTGCAATCGGGCAGGAAGAAGATGGCTATCTTACTACGTACAAAACCATCGATACAACGTATGCCCCGGCACACTGGTGCCCTGCAGGAGGCCGTTGGCAAGACCTGGCCTGCAGCCACGAACTTTACAACAGCGGCCATATGTTTGAAGCAGCAGCAGCTCACCACTGGGCAACCGGAAAAAATAATTTCCTCAACATTGCCCTGAAAAATGCCGACCTGCTGGTTGAAGTATTTAATAAAGAAGGTAATCCTGAAGTTCCGGGGCATCAAATTATTGAAACCGGGCTTGTTAAACTTTATCAGATTACCGGCAAACAAGATTACCTCGACCTTTCGCGGCATTTTCTCGACAGCCGGGGTGACACTACAATTCGGCAAACCTGGGGGCCTTATAACCAGGACCACCTGCCGGTAACCCAACAGGATGAAGTTGTGGGCCATGCTGTGCGTGCTGTATACATGTATGCAGGAATGACTGATATGGCTGCGTTATACGATGATGAAGCATACAAGAATGCCGTAAATAAGCTTTGGGAAAACATGGTGAACAAAAAAATGTACATCACCGGCGGAATTGGCTCAAGGCACGATGGTGAAGCATTTGGTGAAAATTTCGAATTGCCAAACCTCACGGCCTACTGCGAAACATGCGCGGCCATTGGCAGCGTGCTCTGGAACCACAAAATGTTTCTGCAAACAGGCAATGTGAAATATTTTGACATCATTGAACGGACTCTATATAATGGGGTTATTCCGGGCTTATCGCTCGATGGCATGAACTTTTTTTACCCCAACCCACTCGAATCCGATGGGAAATACACATTCAACCATGGCTCCTGCACTCGTTCCCCCTGGTTCGACTGCTCATGCTGCCCTACAAACCTGATCAGGTTTATACCGTTTATTCCAAACCTTTTCTATGCAACTGCCGGGGATAGTTTGTACATAAACCTGTTTGCAGCAAACGAAGCCAGAATAGACCTTAATGGAAATGAAGTCAGCCTGAAACAGAAAACAAAATACCCGTGGAAAGGAAACATAAAAATAAATGTAAACCCTTCACAAACATCAACATTTACTATTAAACTACATATTCCGGGGTGGGCAAAAAACATCGTAACACCCGGCAACCTTTATGCTTATAAAGGAAAAACAAAAGCCAGGCCAGTGGTTAAAGTAAACAGCATAGAAACAGGCGTTGACGATACTGGTGGTTACCTCACCATAACGAGGGAATGGAAAGCCGGCGATGTGATTGATATAAAACTGCCCATGAAGGTAAAAAAGGTAGTGACCAGTAAAATAGTTGAAACCAATAAGGAACTTACAGCACTGGAATACGGCCCGCTGGTTTATTGTGCCGAAGAGGCAGATAACCCGGACATTCCTTTCACTCTTTCTGAAAAAGAAAAGGTTGAAGCAAATTTCAATCCTGATTTGCTGGGAGGTGTAAATGTATTAACCACCAGCGAAGGCTTAACCCTGATTCCATACTATGCATGGTCGAATCGGGGCTGCGGGAAGATGAAGGTTTGGCTGCCCGAAGAGTAAGTTTACCGATATTTGTTACTGCTTATACTTCGCAAAAAGTTGAGACTGAGGCTATGGTTCTTAACTTAGTTTCTTTTATAAAATGCTTTCCCAACCCGGTTGATGTGTTCAATCAATTTTTCGTTGCTGATCAGACGTTTTCTGCGAAATATCTATTTTGTAATAAACATAAAGCTTTTTCAAAATTCTGAAATCGCTGTTTCCTGCTGACATCCGGTTTATTCATCTCTCAAAAATGATCTTTTATTATAACTAAAAATAAATTATTCAAAACTTACTTCAATTGAAGGGAAAAAAATTAAACTATACTCAGTTCAATTTGTTTAGACCTATAAAGGATTTTAAAAAAGATTGTATGAAAGTAGCCATTTTCAGCACCAAACCTTACGACCGCGAGTTCATTGAGAAAGCAAACACCACCGCTGGTCACGAGTTTTCTTTTTTCGAGACTTCTCTCAGACCTACCACAGTAAAACTGGCTGGGGGGCACGATGCTGTTTGTGTTTTCGTGAACGATGTCCTTTCTAAAGAAGTGATCGTATCGCTTTCAGAAATTGATGTTAAAGCCATCGTATTGCGCTGTGCCGGTTTTAACAATGTTGATATTGAAGCGGCCTGCAAAAATGGCTTTTCAGTATTGCGCGTACCTGCGTATTCACCTCATGCTGTGGCAGAACATGCCGTGGCTCTGATCATGACGCTTAACCGGAAAACCCACAAGGCATATAACCGGGTGCGAGAAGGAAATTTTTCGATTGAACGGCTCACCGGGTTTGAACTGGCCGGAAAAACAACCGGGGTAATTGGCACAGGGAAAATTGGAGCAACCTTTGCCCGCATCATGAAAGGCTTTGGCTGCCGGGTAGTAGCCTACGACCTTTACCCAGATCAGGAACTGGCAGGCGAAGGCATTTATTACCTTCCGCTGGAAGAAGTTTTCAAACAGTCGGATATCCTTTCGTTGCATTGCCCCTTAACGCCCGATACCCATCACGTAATCAACAAACAATGTATGAAGCTGATGAAAAAAGGGGTGATGCTGATTAACACCAGCCGTGGCCAGCTAATCGACTCCGAAGCTGCCATTAAAGCACTGAAAAAGGGACAGCTTGGCTACCTGGGCATTGACGTATATGAGCAGGAAGAAAACCTGTTCTTCAAAGACCTGTCTGAAGTTATTATTCAGGACGACAAGCTCATGCGCCTGATGACTTTCCCCAATGTGCTGATCACTGCCCACCAGGCCTATTTTACTGACAATGCCCTGAACCAGATTGCCCAAATCACTATCCAAAACCTGAGCGACATTGAAAACGGGCAGGTAAATGAAAAGAACCGGGTTTGCATGGATATGGTGAAATAGACTTTTTCTGATAACTGCTATAAAAAAGGTTATGGTTATGGTTGAGGTTTCCGACTTTGTTAAAACTTCGGCGGACAAAAAGGTTTCCCTGTAAACAGGGTTGCTTCTACTTGACAGAAAGTTGTATGGATAAAAAAAACAACCATTTATTCGTTTTGGGTTATCCTTCATTCATTTTTGAAAACGAAGCCAACCCGCCCATAGCGCCCAGATTCATTGAATCGAGTGCAGAGCTTGGAACAATTACCATTGAGCCTTTTTCTTTCAAGCCCTCGAAAAGCATGTTCATTCCACGGAGGTGAAGCGCAACAGGATTATCGCGGTATTGCTCGCTTGCTTTGGCAAATTTCTCAGCTATTTCCGTTTCGGCAGTTCCTAGAATTACACGGGCACGGCGTTCCCTTTCGGCCTGGGCTTCCTTGCTCATGGCATCGGCCAGGGCCTGCGGTATAACAATGTCCTTTATCCCCACATTCTGACAGGTAATTCCCCATGCATTTGTGTTCGAATCGAGAACTTTTTGCAGGTCGTCGGCAATCTTATCCCGTTCCTGCAAAAGATCGGCAAGTTCGTGTTTGCCAATAATATCACGCAATCCGGTTTGTGCAATGTAATAAATTGCCTTTTCATATTCCTGTACTTCGAGCGCTGCTTTTTCAACGTCCCAAACTGTCCAGTAAACCACTGCATCAACATTCACAGGAACTGTATCCTTTGTGAGTGTTTGCTCTGCCTTGAAATCGGTAACCCTTACACGTTGGTCAATGTAACTATCCACACGGTCGATAATGGGAATGATCATGAAAATCCCAGGCCCCCTCAGCCCCTTGAATTTTCCCATCTGCAATACAACAGCTTTTTCCCATTGGTCGGCAATTCGTATCGAGCTGGCAATTAAAAAAGAAATTACAATTAAAAAAATCATCAGGGGCATTCCAATCACCTTCAGTATATTCAATCCCATTGAAACTACAATTAAAATTATCAATACAGTCATAGAAACCGGATTGAGGAAGCTTTTTTGTAAAGTTTTTGTTTTCATCCTATTTTTGTTTTTGAAGTTGTGTAATTACATCATCAATTGTAAAACCATAGCTGAAGGCTATTGTGCAAAACTCGTTACATATCTCCTGCAATTTCTGACATTTTTCCTTTCCTGAAATCTTGATCTCCGTTTTGCCAATGAAAGTTCCCGTTCCCTGATGTGTTTCAAGCACATTTTGAATTTCAAGCTCCTTATAGGCTTTTGCCACCGTGTTAAGGTTAACTTTCAGTTCAACGGCAAGCCCCCTTACCGTTGGCAACTGTTCCCCGATTTTCAGTTTACCGGTAGCAATCCCAAATTTTATCTGGTCAATTATCTGCCTGTAAAAAGGAGTGCCGGCTTTGGGATCAAGAATAAAGTTTATCATATGAAATTGTTCTTTTGTAATATTTGTATAGTACAAACATACAATTATTTTTTTAAAATACTATCTTTATGGGAAATTTTTAGGTGTATTTTTACAAAGAGTTGTCTATATAGAAATTTCAACACGAATCAGAACATTAATATAAATACATTACAAGCAATGATAATAAATCAATTAACCAGAAAGATTATTACAAAAGGAATCAGAAAAATTTTTTTGGCATTCATTATGCTGACATTTTATATAAATGTTAGTGCTCAGATATGCTTTTATCGGGGTTATATAATAACCAACACAAACGATACAATCAATGGCTTTATAAGCGATAACGGTGAACTGGGGAATTCATCTGTTTGCAAGTTTAAAGAGAACTTAAAAAGCAAAGCAATCCGCTATCAGCCGGGCGAGATAAAATCATATCGTTTTAGTGAAGGTAAATACTACAAATCGCATGAAATATCGGTTAGTGATAAAAAGGAAACAGTATTTGTTGAAGTACTTTTAGAAGACAAGGTCAGCCTTTATTCCTATTGGAAAAAATTTGAATATACCTACTTTCTCGTTAAAGAAAACGGCGATGAGGTAATGCTTAAGGAAGAAATGGCCACTTTGCTGAATAAAAACAACCAGCGATATTATTCTTTTGTGATTGCTTCCTATAAAGATTCTCTTGATGCTGCCTTTGCTGAATGCAGCGGGATCGAACCCGAAATAGAAAATCTAGATTATACTGCCCACGACTTAATGAACATCACTAAAGAGTATATTAACTGCACGCACAACAGCGACAATCCAAAGGGTTATGAAAAAGACCTTACACGGTCAAAACTTTCTTTTGGGTTATTTACAGGCGCGCAAATATCGAAAATAAATTTCCTTGATTCAGATATCCAATCGGAATATATCTTATCCGTGCCCTATGGAATTTTTCTGAATGTACCTGTAAGTTTACTTAACGAAAGGATATCCTTTCAATTTGAGTTATATGCAAACAGGTTGGATTATAATAATGCCTTTTTCAACCTTCCGCCTATCTACAAAGATATTACGATAGGTTCGAATCAGGTAAGCCTGCCAATGATGATTAAATACAGCTTTCTCGGCAAAAAATTTTCTCCTTCAATTGGAATCGGCAAAGAGTTTACCTTCATGTTTAACACTTTAGCCAAAACCACACCTGTAGGTTACGATTTTGAAAATCAGATGTCGCAAATTGAGTTTGAATACCGCCAGCGTGGGTTCTACGTTCACCACTATCAAAAAGAAGGATGGTTTGTCGACCTGGGATTGGACTATAAAATAAGCAGGAAGCTTTCGGTCTTTTCGAACCTCAGGCTTATGTCTGGTTTAAATTTAATAATTGAAGAAAAATCATATAACAATCATTTGTTTGATGTTGCCGAAAAAATGAACAATCTTGATAACCCCCACAACAACATTTACAGAACATACTCGGGTGTTATACTATTCGGGATAAAATTTTAAAAAATGAAACAATACCGTTTTTTATTTTCAGACCAGTTGATCATCGTCATACTCATGGCAACGATTTTTATTTCCTGCCAGAACAAACAATCACAAAATGAAAGCTGGGTTCCCCTTTTTAACGGTAAAAACCTTGATGGATGGGTTGTTAAATTTACTGGACAACCATTGAACATGAATTATAAAAATACATTCCGGGTTGAAGATGGAATTCTGAAAGTATGTTACAACGATTACGACAGCCTGAATAATGTTTTTGGGCACCTGATCACAAAAGAGTCATTTTCGCATTATAAAATCAGGGCAGAATACCGCTTTATTGGAGATCAAATTCCAGGAGGAGCCGAATGGGCCTATCGCAACAATGGAATCATGATCCATTGTCAGCCCCCGCAAACAATCCCTCTCGACCAGGACTTCCCTGTAAGTATTGAAGTACAGCTTCTGGGAGGCAATGGCAATGATGAGAGACCAAACATGAACGTTTGCACCCCCGGAACCATGGTCATGATTGATGGCAAATACCCGAAAGAACATTGCTGCAACTCAACAGCAAAAACTTATCATGGCGACCAGTGGGTTACTGTAGAGGTTGAAGTTCAGGGCGATTCGGTTATTAAACACCTTATCGACGGAGAAGTTGTTCTGCAATATGAAAAGCCCTTGCTTGATCCGGAATCACCACAGTATTCCAATTTATACTCTCCCGAAACCGGTGATCGATTAACAAAAGGGCATATTGCGCTTCAGGCTGAAAGCCATCCGACTGAATTCCGAAAAGTGGATATTCTGATTTTGGATTAATTCATCCTGTATGGTCATAACACATTAACCAACAGAATGTTCGCATTCCTTAACCAAACCATTTAGAACTATTTTCAAGTTTGTCAATTATAACTTAAAAGAATTTAACCTGCCTTAAAAAATAATTTAAAACATGCCGTTCCGTTCTAATAGACATAAATGATTTATTTTTGCAAGTATAGAAATTGCCATAAATTATACCGAAAATCAGAAAATGAAAGAAAATTTAGTAATTATCCCTACTTACAAAGAAAAAGAGAATATCGAAAATATCATCCGGTATGTTTTTGAAAAACTTCCTGTTGAATTTCACATTCTGATAATTGATGACAACTCGCCCGACGGGACTGCTGAAATTATTAAAGGCCTAATGGAAATTTTCACGGATAAATTGCATCTCATTGAGCGTCCTGGCAAACTGGGCTTAGGAACTGCTTATATCAGAGGATTTCGCTGGGCTCTTGAAAACGGTTACCAGTATATCTTTGAAATGGATGCCGATTTCTCGCACAACCCCGACGACCTTGTCCGCCTGAGGGAAGCCTGCCTATCAGGCGCCGACATGTCGGTCGGCTCCCGCTATGTTTCAGGCATAAATGTTGTTAACTGGCCTCTCGCCAGGGTTTTGATGTCGTATTTTGCCTCTATTTATGTACGGATTATTACCGGGATGAAAGTCCACGATTCCACAGCCGGCTTTGTATGTTATACCAAAAAAGTTCTGCAAACAATTAACCTTGAAAAAATAAGAATGAAAGGTTACGGTTTCCAGATTGAGATGAAATTCACTACCTGGAAACACGGTTTCAAAATTAAAGAAGTACCCATTGTTTTTATCGACCGGCAGGAAGGTACCTCAAAAATGAGCGGAGGCATTTTCAGCGAAGCATTGTTTGGCGTAATAAAACTGAAATGGCACAGTTATTTCAGGAAGTACCCAAAACATCATTAAACAGTTAAAAAAGAAAAACGGCTATGAAAACGCTCATCCACCATGCAACAATCATCAATGAAGGACGACAATTCACAGGATCGGTTTTGATTGAAAACGATTTAATCGCATCGGTCATTGAAGGGAACGAGGTTGTTGCAGCCGACGAAAACATCGATGCAAGGGGGCTGCTGCTTATCCCGGGCGTAATCGACGATCAGGTACATTTCCGGGAGCCCGGCCTGACCCATAAGGGCGATATTTACTCTGAATCGAAAGCTGCCGTCGCCGGCGGGGTAACATCGTACATGGAAATGCCAAATACCATTCCGCAAACCGTTACCCTCCAGCTTCTTGAAGATAAATATAAACGCGCATCAGAAGTATCGCTGGCAAATTATTCATTCTACATGGGCGCTACCAATACCAATATTGATGAAATTCTGAAAGCTGACCCCAAAAATGTTTGCGGCATAAAATGCTTCATGGGGTCATCAACCGGGAATATGCTTGTTGAAGGCGAAGGGCTGAATACACTTTTTAAAAACGCCCACATGCTGGTTGCAACCCATTGTGAAGAAGAATCGATTATTAAAGCCAACCAGGAAAAATGGTTTAAAAAATATGGAGAGGATGTACCTGTTGAACAGCATCCGCTTATCAGAAGCGAAGAAGCTTGTTACAAATCAACTTTAAAGGCCATTGGCCTATCGGAAAAATTCGGCACAAGACTGCATGTTTTGCACCTTTCAACTGCCAAAGAAATGGAACTGTTTCAACCGGGAGATTTAAACGGCAAAAACATCACCTCCGAGGTTTGTGTCCATCATTTATGGTTCGACCAGGACGATTATGCCCTTAAAGGGAATTTTATAAAATGGAACCCATCCATTAAAACAGCCAACGACAAAACCGCCCTGCACAAAGCCCTAAAAGAAGGCAGGATTGATGTGGTGGCGACAGATCATGCTCCACATACCCTTCAGGAAAAAAGAAACACCTATTACAAAGCCCCTTCTGGCGGGCCACTTGTTCAACACTCGCTGGCAGCCATGCTCGAAATGGTCAAACAAGGAATTTTCACTTATGAATTTGTCGTTGAGAAAATGTGCCATGCCCCGGCACGCCTGTTTAAAATTGAAAAAAGAGCTTTCATAAGGGAGGGGTACAAAGCCGACCTTGTTCTGGTCGATCCGAATGCAAAGTTACTTGTTGAAAAAGGAAACCTTTTTTATAAATGTGGCTGGTCGCCTTTCGAAGGTGAAACATTTTCCCACCAGGTCACCCACACCTTTGTTAATGGAAACCTGGTATATCACTCAGGCCTTTTCAGCGAAATATATAAAGGTGAACGCTTGAGGTTTATGCGTTAACCCTTTCCCTGTGAAAGTTTATGGGTTTTAAAATAATTAACAAGGCCCTCAAGTTTTTCAGTTTCTTCGGAAAGGATAAAAGTGGTAGCTGCCAGTTCTTCGGCATTTGAAGCATTTCGCTGCGTTGCTTCATTCAATTCCTGAATGGCTAAATTAATATGGGTTGCGCCAATGTTTTGTTCCTGAATGGCATTCACAATATTCTGTACCAGCGAAAAAGTATGTTCCATTTTGGGAAGTACATTTGATAGCAATTCCATTGCTTCGGCTGAAAAGCGGGCACTTTTGTTCGATACACCTTCAATCTCAACAGCAGCATGGGTACTTTGTTCCGAAAGCCTTCGTACTTCAAGTGCTACAACCGAAAATCCCCTTCCGGCTTCCCCGGCCCTTGCGGCCTCTACACCCGCGTTTAGTGCCAGAATATTTGTTTGATAGGCAAGGTCGTTAATCACATTTATCTTTTCTGATATCTCGTTTAGATAATTCAGCGCCGTAAGGGCAGCTTCGTTACCCGATTTCACGCTCTCATTTGTTTCAGCGGCAATGGCCTGGGTTTCTTCTGCATTATCGCTGCTACTGCTAATAATACCCACCATTTCTTCCATCGACGAAGATATTTCTTCGAGGTTGCTGGCCTGAACAGCTGCGGCTTCGGCTATCAGGCCCGATGTTTCATTTATTTGTTTTCCCATCTGGGCCATATTTTCCGTAGCCTCCTTAACGCCTAAAATAATATTCTCGAAATTAACCACCAGTTCACGCATTGAATTGGCAATAATGCCCAACTCATCTTTTTTCTTCAGTAATCTGGGATTTGGTGAAACAGTTAAATCTCCTTTCGAAATATTTCTCAGGCCGTTCATCGATTCGAGCAAAGGCTTGCGAATAATCAAGTAGGCATACAAGGCTACAAAAAACAGTACGAGAATGGCTACTGCCAAAGACATGTGATAGGGGTACAAATCGGGACGGCCGGTCGAAATCCGGGTATTGGTTGCAATAAACAACAGGGTTAAAACCCACATCACGGTTATTTTAAACAATATTGACCTTTTAAAAAATAACCATATAACAAATATTGCTATGGGAAAGGCAATGACAAAGGATAGTATTGAATTTTTTATAACGGGGTCCATAGTTTAAAGCTATTTTACATTTATATTATTTCATACATTGTTTTATTAAAAAATCAGGGATGTCGGCCAATGGAAGGATTTCATTCTGTGCATTTAACAGGGTAGCCTGATAAGGCATTCCGTATACGATTGATGATTTCTCATCCTGAGCAATGGTGTAACAGCCTGAATTTCTCATATTTAACAAACCTTTAGCACCATCAGCACCCATGCCTGTAAGAAGGATTCCAATTCCATTTTCCTTTCCGATCCGGGCAACTGAGTCGAACATAACATCCACCGATGGCCTGTGCCGGTTAACCGGTTCCGAGTCGAGAAGGTTAACCTTCATTACCCGCATATTGCCATTCACAACCATATGATGGTTACCCGGGGCTATAATTGCCCTTCCAGTTACAACCATATCGTTATCTTTTCCTTCGATAACTTCCATTTCACAAATATCGTTAAGCCTGTTGGCAAATAGTTTTGTGAAGCCCTTTGGCATGTGCTGGGTAATTACAATTCCCGGCATATTCGAGGGCAAGCGCCTTAGAATGTATTCGATTGCTGTGGTGCCACCTGCCGAAGCGCCTATCGCGATAACTTTATTAAGCGACGAAACTGCGGGTTTTATGATTTCAGGCTTGAGGTGGTCAATATCGAAAAGAAGCTTCTGCTTTTGTCTCACGTTTGCCTTTGAAGCTCCTTTGATTTTCTCACACACAAAGGCATAAAAATCGTATAAATTCGAATCAGATTTTAGTTTAATGGGTTTATCAATAATATCGATGGCCCCTTTAAGGTATGCATCCAAACATATTTCACGGTTCCCTTTTGTTATGCTCGATACAATAATTACCGGGATGGGGTGCTGTTTCATGAGCTTATGCAAAAAAGTAAGCCCATCCATGTGTGGCATTTCAATATCAAGTGTTATAACGTCGGGCAATTCCTGTTCAATAATTTCAGTGGCTTTAAAAGCATCGGATGCAGTCCCTATGAGTTTCAGGTCAATATCCGATTCGACAGCAGATGCCAGGAGCCTTCTGAAAATAACAGAGTCATCTACAACCAGAACTTTAATTTTTTCACTTAAAAACATCTTCTCCATAATCCCTAAAATTTTATGCTCTGAATTACATCTACCTTCACACTCCCATCGAATACATTGAAAAGGATTTTACGGCCAAACATACCCCCGGTTATTTCTTCGATAATTGGCACGTTAAGTTCCGACAGTTTCTGTTTTGCCATGTCAATATTCCGCTGGCCAACATTAAAAACTGACTGATTAAGGTTTAGCATATTTCCCCCCCCATATATCTTTGCCACCAACCGCCGTTTAACAGCGCCTGCCATAATTACTTTGTCATGAAGTTCAGGGATTGCAATATCACCATAACGTACATCGGGAGCTCCCCGTTTATTCCATAGGGGGAGTAAAAAATGGTTAGCACCGCCAATTTTTGTACCTTCGTCCCAAAGCACAACAGCAACGCACGACCCTAAAATGGTGAATACTTTCATTTCACCCGACACAATTGCCAACTCACCCTGTTTTAGGTACTTAACTTTATCCAATTTAGCTTTCTTCTATACCAGTTTTTCTTTTAAAACATCTAGGGTAAAAGGCTTCACCAAATAATCGTCCATTCCTGAATCGTAACAACGCTTAACACTTTCTTCCGATTCGTTGGCGGTAATGGCAATAATCTTTGACCTATGGCTTCCTTTGAGTTCCCTCTCCCTGATTTTAACGGTTGCTTCAGGGCCATCCATACCTGGCATGTAAATATCCATAAGGATATACGGATAATTTGTATGTGCGCTCAGGTCAACGGCAGCCTGACCGTTGCCTGCTACATCATACTCAAAACCAAGTTTTGATATGAACATGCCCAGTACTTTTTGATTTAAGGCATTGTCCTCAACCAATAAAACTTTTCCGGTTGGCTTGAACCCGCTTTCCGTACTTTTTTCATCAGGATTTTCTTCGATGGCATAGTTTGGATTCAATATCCTTGTCAACCTGATTTTTATCTCAGTGTAATCCAAAGGAAGCCTGAGGATATCAAAAGGTTGATTAAATTTTCGCAAACGTACATCAACTTTTACTTTTGGATTTACGGTAAATAATATCGGGAAATTTGTGTAACCCGCTTCCTTTTTCAACATGGTTGCAAAGTTAAACCCACTCCTTCCATCTTCACCACAATTCACAATAAACAAATCGAACTTAAATGCTTTTGCACGTAAAATGCCTTTCTCAACCGAACCAGATGTTGTTACCCTAAACTCCTGCGAAACGAGTTCGTTTTTTAACGCCTCAGCAATTTTTTGCTGGTTTTCGACCAACAAAACTTTTTTTTGCTTATTGTCCATCTCTTGATTCATTTTGTTTAAAATTTCTATGTTCAGCTTTACAAACCAAATTAATCAGTATTATGTGATCCCTAAAACATCAAATGTAAGTTTCAGGGCAAAAAATAAAGAACAAAACCTTTAGGCTAAAATATGAAAATCAAACGATTTACACATCTCTAAATTATATTTTCGGGCACTGCTGTGTCAACCTTAATATAAACACTGGGGCTAACCTGTTTTATTTGCGTTGAATACTGTGATATTGTTTCTGAAAGGCCAACAAACAGGTATCCTCCCGGTTTTATTTTTTCAATTAGCTTATGTACAACTTGCTTTTTCGAATTATCTTCAAAATAGATCAATGTATTCCTGCAAAAAACAGCATCGAGCGAATTGTTTTGAAATGAATAATTTTCAACAAGATTTTGAATTGAAAAATGAACCTGATCACGAAGCTGTTTAACAACCCTCACTTTTTTTTCCCTCTCATCGCGGCTTGTAAGAAAATATTTTTTAAGCAGGTTTTGGTCCAGTTCGTTAATGCTGTTGAATGAATAAATTGCCCTTACAGCTTTCATAACGACAGCGTTGCTAACATCGGTGGCAAAAATTGTAAAGTTAAAATTAGGGTTGGTAAGCTTAAATTCATTTAAAACAATAGCCATTGTGTAGGCTTCCTCACCTGTTGAACAACCAGCGCTCCATATTTTGAAAAAAGAATTTTTACCTTCGGCAAACCTGGGGAGTATTGTCCCATTCAAAAAGTTAAAATGTTCGGGTTCCCTGAAAAATTCTGTCTTATGTGTTGTTAGCTCATCAATAAACCTTTCAAGTTCTCCGTCGCGTTTTCCTTCGGGCGAAAATGCATAGTCGAGATAATCTTTAAAATTATATATACCAGTGGCTTTTAACCTTTTTATTAAACGCGAATTGACCATTACAATTTTAATAGGGCTGAGCTTTACACCAAGGTTTTTCAACATAAACTCCTGAACCCTTGCAAATTCGGTTTCCGAAAGCTGCTGACTATATACATTTATTGCCTCAGAATAGTCCATCAATCCATTTCCCGCTATTTTATCTTTACAAAATCGTCATCAAAATCATCATTGTCGGTTAGGTTAATTCGTATACCTTTCCTGCCTTGAACATTCACATCGTCTTTTGTAGTTTTCGGTGTTTTATGTCTCAAAGTATTTCTCCCTTCTTTCCTGGTTGTTTCTTTTTCAGGATACACTATAGCTTTTTGATCATCTTCAGCAGCTTCTGATTTAAAATCCTCAGTCGATTCCTTCCTGTCAGTTTCAACATTCTGAACCGGTTCAGCAGAATCATTTCCTTTTAAAAGCTCATTGTCAAAGTGATGGGTTAGTTCATCATTTTTATATTCAGAAAACATACTGTTGCGAAAATCTGTTTTGGGTTCATTCCTTGAGGAACTAGCAATGAAACCATCTGTTTCATCGGGTAAAATTTCAGTCTCTTCTTGTTCAATTTCCTCAGTTTCATTTTTTGTGGCACTAT
>JAFGEV010000070.1 GCA_016931385.1 Prolixibacteraceae bacterium | reverse complement strand
TTGATAATCTCCGATGTTTTCATTAATCAAAAGTAACTTTTTTGATACTTGCGCGCAATAGCTGAAGTAACTTTTTTGATACTTTTCAAAAACTGAAAATAAACGAAATTGGTGAAATAAATAAAAAAAGGAGGCCTTTCGAACCTCCTTTGTACCCCTAACGGTTCTTTTTTCCGAACCATTTCTTAATGATTTAGAGTTGATATGGAATCTTAGGAAAACTTTAAAAACTATGATGATTTATCGATCATATTAATTCCGAAACAAGATACATGCCTACATTGACTTTTAATTTATATGGTACTATCTTTGTTTGTAAAAAACAACAATTAACCACTTACAGAAATGCAAGCAAGCACAATCAAAAAATCCATTTTGCATCGAGTAAAAACTAAAGGCAAATTAACATTTATTTCATTCTTGCTTATCGGTTTATTTGTAGGTGCATTTATACATGTCAGTCATAGCTGTATCAGTAGTTTTGACTACGAGCATGATGAAGAAAAGATAGATAATCGTGGTATAAAAAATGGTGCTTCTGAAATTGAATCAGCTTTTTCCAATGCCGACACTTTGGCTTTGGCCAACTTATTGACAGCAACTTCGCTCGAAATTTATAGTGATGCTTTTCCTGAGATTCAAGCATACATGCCTCAATATGCCGAAGCCTTCAAATCAAGAAAGCTTATTTTTGCCAATGAAATATTTGCTGTATATGAATTTGTAGCCGATGGAATAACCTACACATTGGAAATGACTATTGGTGATGACGGTAATTGGAAATTAGTCCGTTTTTAAAAAGAGACTGGTATGAAAGCACAAAAAATATTAGGGTTTCTGACAGGGATTATGGTCTATTTCATTATCGCCTTTGTGCTTACTGGTTATGGAAACAAAAAAACCCACCCCGATCTCAACACAGCCATTGTTGATGCTTTTGTAAGATGGTATGGTTTCGAAAGACAATACTATAAAAAATTCAATAAATACTCTTTTAATTTTGAAGCAGGTAAGCTTACTGGCGTTGCAATTATCAAGGATGGTTTATTTCATCAAGACGATGTAGCCGGATTATATTACTACACCAAAGTGGAGAAATTCTTATACTTTGAAGAAGGAAATATGAGTTTAACACCAAAAATGTGGATCAGCCATGGCGGATATGCGGCCGATGTACCTGAAGTACCTGCATCGCTAAGACATTTCTATGATCCCACCAAGTCTACCGGTAGTAGGTATCTGACTGATATTGCCAATTCAAAAATTATGGGGCTGATGCAACAGCTTTTTACCAATCCCCATATCGATGGCGTAGAGTGGGCAATAGGGTACCCAAATGCAGGCATGGGTATACAGGAACACTATTACACTTGGGAGAACGGAAAAAATTGGATGCGTATGGCCTTGCAAGAATCCAATGAAAAAAAACGCAACGAAATTATGGCTCGGGTTTGGCGTTCGTTGGGTGAAACCTTGCACATGATAGGTGACAACGGTTGTCCTTCACACGTGCGAAACGATGCCCACCCATCACCACTATTTAATAACAATAGTATTTTCGGGAATCCTGATCCTTACGAAGAGTATGTCGATTATTTTAGAAATAATTACCTAAGTGATTTCAACAGTTTTTTTGATGGCAAACCCGATGAGGATCTCATGAAAGAGCTGGAAGCTAAAAATGATATTCGTTCAATTGCCCATTCACTGGCATTGTTTACTAACACCAATTTTTTAACTTCCGAAACGATTTTTGGCACAAGCATACACGGCAGTAAAACGGACCCAATTATACATCGAGATAAACCCTATGCCAGCCCACTAATAAACAATATGACCTATGATGACAGTTATTATGTTTCTAAGGTTGGTGGGAACATGGTTAAACATTGTACCGATATATCATATATAGCCTCATTAATTCCCGGACGTTATAATGTTTATCCCTATATCGATTTGGCATGTGTACAATCACAAGCAACAGCGCTCTTCCCTAACATTATTGAAGCAGGGGTTAATGCAATACGTATTTACATACCAGCTTTAACGGTTATTGTAAATCGGGCCGAAGAAGGAGAAGTAGCTGGTGAGATTAAGCATTCAGTTGATGTTGAGTACAATAAAGAAATCAAATACAATGGTTTGGTGACTGTTGAAGTCGTTGATGAAAATGACAGGCTCAGAAAGCGATATGATGCAAATGCGGTTAATGGTCTTTTTGAACTAGACGGGGTGAAAATAAAGGACGGCGATAAAGTATATGCTGAAATAGCGTTCGGTGGATTAAAAGTCAGATCTGAAGGATTTGACGGAAAAGAAGAAAAAGTTGTGGTTCCTGATGTTGTAGGAATGGAAAAGGGTTTAGCTGAAGCAGAAATTCAAAAAGTAAGCCTGCTGAGTACCTCCACTACTGCTTTTAGCGAAACTGTTCCCAAGGATCATGTTATTAGTCAGGATCCAATTGCAGGCACTGTTGTTGAAAAAGATAGTGAAGTTAATATTGTTGTTTCAACGGGTAACGAAGGGTTCCCGATTCGTGGAGTATTTGCCCCGCATGGGATGGAGCCAACCATGCAAGGCCATCCAACTTATATTTATGATTTTCAAATTGAATATTCTATTGAAGGTATTTATGCCAGGGATGTAAGCTATATAATTGGCCAAACTACCGGAAGTCAAAAATATACCGGTTGTTATATCAGCGGCAATCCATCTGAATTGAGAATCAAAGGAACAGCTTCAGGTAGCAAGCTTGGGGGAAGCTCCCAATATACCGGTCGGATTAATGTAAAAGTTAGGGCTTGTTCTGCCGAAGAGGAAGAACTTATTGTTCCCATTCCGCTCAACTCTAATCCTCCATACGATTTCGATGTTTCAGTACCTGTTCCCGAAGGCTGCCAGCAGGCAACTTTTAGTATAAGCACCGGTATGGCTTGGCCAAACGGCTTTTTTAGTATTAGTGTAGAAGGGGCAAGATAACGGGACTTGACGGCCCATGCTTTTTTGTATATAGTTCTGCGGATCTCCAATAGTGCATTGATCTCATCAAGTTCGTTTATCGAGTTTTGGAAAATTTGGCCGTGAATGTTACATCGATTTAGGATACAAAATTGCATTTGGACAGTTTTCTTTTTGTACTTAAACAATAGTTCATCCTCTCTGCCGCGCAAATCCTTTCGCATGGTTTGTGGTTATTTAACTGCAATAATTCAAAACTAATAAAAAACTTTTAGCCTATGGCTTAACCACACGATTTAAGGTACAATCGTGCGGCAGCATGGGGATTCAAAATAAAATAGGAGACCTCTTTCGAAATCTCCTTTTAGTACCCGGGGCGGGAATCGAACCCGCACTTCATTGCTGAAACTGGATTTTGAGTCCAGCGCGTCTACCAATTCCGCCAC